>JAZSBE010000039.1:0-15245 GCA_045602215.1 Eubacteriales bacterium
GGGGCTTGTGCCCAACGTGTCGCGCCCTTATGCGGGTGTGACGATATGAATCGGTTTTCCTACCTGATGAATTTGATTACTTTTTTTCGATTAACTTTTTTATGCTTGCCGTATCATCCAAATAGGTTTCGGTATACCCACATTCGGGGCATACGGCGCATTTGATTTTTCCCAAGGAACCCTTGAACATTCCTTTTTCCCTGACGTCAATCCCATAACCGCCATTGGTAACCATAACGGTCAAGTCCTCCTTCATCTCCGCGTCACATCTTAAACATTTTCTCATAGAATCCCCCCTTACAAATTTTCATTTTCGGTCAAACTCACTGTCGCCTCAATTATAACATAAAATTCCCGAAATGTAAATAGGACGGCAGGAAAAAGTGACGTGTTTGACCGCAACATCCCCAACGCGCAAAATTTGGGGTGAAAATTCGGAAACTCTCTTGACAGGTTTTGCCGAGAGTGCTATAATAGGATTGGTATTTTATAATTATAAGAAACGGATAAGGAGAAGGACATGGCAGAAATTAACCTGCTTGCCATTGATTTGGGAGCATCCAGCGGCAGAGGTATCGTCGGCTCTTTCGACGGAAAGAAGCTCACTCTGCGCGAAAATCACCGCTTTTCCAACGATCCCGTTATGGTCAACGGGCGTCTCTATTGGGACATTCTGCGAATCCTTCATGAAATCAAGCAATCCATCACCAAGACCGTTCAGGACGGCGATGACGTTGCCTCCATCGGAATTGATACTTGGGGCGTCGATTATGCCCTGCTCGATCGCTGTGGCAGAATGCTCTCGAACCCCGTGCACTACCGCGACACGAGAACCGAGGGCGTGCAGGAGAAGTTCAACCAAACCGTCTCTGCCGAGGAGCTGTACGGAAAGACGGGCATTCAGGATCTGAACTTCAACACCATCTATCAGTTATTCATCGAAAAGCAGGAATCCCCCGAGAAGTGGGAGCAGGCAGAGCGCATTCTGCAGATTCCCGATCTGCTCAACTACTTCCTCACGGGCGTGATGGCAAACGAATACACCATCCTCTCCACCGGCGCGTTGCTTGACGCAAAGGCGCGCGATCTTGCGACCGAGCTTTTGGACAAGCTGGGAATCGATCGCGAGCTTTTCGGTAAGACGGTTGAACCGGGTACGGTGCTTGGCGGGCTTTTGCCGAGCGTCCTCGGCGAGACGGGAAAAACCGACGCCAAGGTCATGACCGTTGCATCGCACGACACCGCGAGCGCGGTGCTGGCAGTTCCCACGCAAGAGGAAGATTTCATCTATATCAGCAGCGGCACGTGGTCGCTCATGGGGACCGAGCTTCGTGAGCCCCTCATCAACGAGCAGAGCCGCGCCGCAAACTTCACCAACGAGGGAGGCGCGCTTGGAACGGTTCGCTTCCTCAAAAACATCATGGGTCTTTGGATGATTCAGGAATCCAGACGTCAATGGAAGCGCGAGGGCAAGGAATACAGCTTTGCGCAGATGGAAGCGTGGGCAAAGGAAGCAACACCCTTCCGCAGCATCATCAACGTCGACCATCCCTCCTTTGCGACCCCCGGCAATATGCCGGAGAAGATTCGCGAGTATTGCCGCATGACCGGTCAGCCCGTTCCCACCACCGTGGGAGAAGTGGTCCGCGCCATTTACGAAGGTCTTGCGCTCAAATACCGCTTCGTTGCAGAACGAATCGGAGAGCTGACGGGCAAGCCTGCAAAGGTCATTCACATCGTCGGAGGCGGAACCAAGGACGGCTTCCTTTCCCAGATGACCGCCGACGCCTGCGGAATCCCCGTTGAGGCAGGCCCCGAAGAAGCGACCGCCATCGGAAACCTTATGATGCAGCTGATTGCGCTGGGAGAGGTCAAGGATCTCAAGCACGCAAGAGCCATCATCGCGGATTCCTTTGCGCTCAAGCACTACTCCCCCATCGCCGACAGAACGGCGTGGGAGGATGCATACACCAAATTCTGTACTCTCAACTGACAAAAACATACCCGTCAGGTCACGCGCTTGTGATGTTGGGGCATATCATCAAAAGGGAGATCTCCGGGAGTTTGAGACCCTGAATAACTTGGAGGAATTATGAAGTACAATCGTTGTGGAGAACTTGCAGTCATCGGCATGAGCGGATGCGAGGAATTTGCCAACCAGGTAGACAACTACCTCAAGGACTGGCGCAGACACGGAGGAGAGGAATCCTTCCTGGTGTCGGCAGACTGTCCGAGATTCGGTTCGGGCGAGGGCAAGGGCGTCCTCCACGAATCCATGAGAGGCAAGGACGTTTTCATCGTTTGCGACCTCTTTAACTACGGTGTAACCTACAAGATGTACGGTATGCAGGTTCCCATGGGACCGGACGAGCACTATGCCGATCTGAAGCGTATCATCGCTGCCATCGGCGGAAAGGCGCGCCGCATTACCGTAATTATGCCCATGCTCTACGAGGGCAGACAGCACAGAAGATCGGGCAGAGAGTCTCTCGACTGCGCAATGATGCTGCAGGAGCTGGTTGGAATGGGTGTTTCCAACATTCTGACCTTTGACGCGCACGACCCCAGAATCTGTAACGCAATTCCCCTTGCAGGCTTTGACAACGTTCAGCCTACATATCAGATGATCAAGGCGTTGGTCCGCAACGTTCCCGACGTGCAGATCGACAAGAACCATATGGCGATCATCTCCCCCGACGAGGGTGCAATGTCCCGTTGTATGTACTACAGCTCGGTGCTGGGTCTTGACATCGGTATGTTCTACAAGCGCCGCAACTACTCCATCGTGATCAACGGACGCAACCCCATCGAGGCGCACGAGTACCTCGGTCAGGATCTCCACGGCAAGGATGCCATCATCGTTGACGATATGATCTCCTCGGGTGACTCTATGATCGACGTTTGCAAGCAGCTCAAGGAAAAGGGCGCAAACCGCGTCTTTGCATTCGCGACCTTCGGACTGTTCACCGACGGCCCCGACAAGTTTGACCAGGCTGCCAAGGAAGGCGTTATCGACAAGGTGTTCACCACCAACCTCATCTACCGCCGCCCCGAGCTGGCAACCAGAGACTGGTACGTCGAGGTCAATATGTGCAAGTACGTGGCATACCTGATCGACACGCTGAACAACGACGAGACCATCAGCGCGCTCCTCAACCCCGTCAAGCGCATTCAGTCCTTGATGAACAAGCATCGCAGTGCCCTCAATTCCCAGATGGCAATCAACTTCGATCAGGATTGATCGTAATAAAAGAAACCCGTCAAATCCCATATGGGGTTTGACGGGTTTTTCTTATCGGATCGAGGCGATCCAAGCGGAGAGCGGGGTCAGATCCAAAAGGAATCCGCCGAGAACGCCCACCGCAAAGAGAATGGCAAGCACGCGAACCGAGTCGCGAATAGGTCGGTTGTTTCGAAAAAGCACCAGAATGCCAACGCCCGCGTTGACCAGAAGTCCCGACATCACGGAGCCAAAGCTGATGACGCCCGAGAGATACAGCTCGGTGAGAATGACCGAGGAGGCGCAGTTGGGGATCAGTCCCACGAACGCGGACAGCACACTTCCGAGGAAGGGACGATTCAACACCAGTCCCGCCAACGCGTCCTCTCCCACGATCTCCACCGTCGCGTTCAGGGCGAGGGATACGAGGAAGATAAAGAGAACGGTCTTGACGGTATGATTGAGAGCAGACTTTGCAAAATGATCGCCGCACTTGCAATGCTCGCGCTCGCAGAGATCCTCGATCTGGGGATCGGGCGTGGCGTTTCCGCTCGGTAACAGTCGGCAGATCCCGTCCACCGCAAAGCCGACGCCCACCGCGATCAAAAGCTTGCAACCAAGCACCGCCAGCATAAATACGGGCGACGCGCCGTGGTTAATCATGACGGGGAGCATCTCGTCCGACGTGGAGAGATAGACCGAGAGAAGCGTTCCGACCGTGATCAGTCTGCCCGCATACAGTCCCGACGCCGCCGCCGAGAATCCGCATTGCGGCACCACGCCAAGCGCGCCGCCGAAGAGAGGCCCTACCCTTCCCGACCGCCGCAAGAGCCGCTCGGTCGCGTCCCCCGACTTGTGCTCCAAAAACTCCATAAGGAGATACGTAAGATACAAAAAAGGCAACAGCCGCAGCGTTTCGAGCGCCGTATGCGACAAAACGTGCCACGCTTCCTTCAAAAATTCAATCAACAAGTTCTATCCCTCCCTTGGCACCTTTGGCGTATGCGCCCGCGGCGTATGCGCACGCCGCGCAAACACCGTATAGCATCGACTGTCCGCAATCAATGCGGAAGCCGTGATCGTCCATCAAGTGCTTTGCAAACTCCGAGGAATCCCCGCAGTGAAGATGCTCGATTTTACCGCACCGCACGCACTTCGCGTGGAAATGCTCGCGGCAGTCACAGCAAATACCTACGTACTGATAGACGTTGCATTTTCGCTCCTCGTCGCGGAACACGCGCAACACGTCCCTACGGCAAAGCTCGCCAAGACGGCGGTAAAGACTGCTCCGTCCGCTCTCGGCGTCGCCATTGAGGGTCAAGCAAAGCTCCTCCACCGTAAACTGTCGGTCGGGATTCTGCTCCAAAAAATCCATGAGCTTTTGACGCCCATCCGTTTTATAAATCTTTCGCATTTTCCATGCCTTTCAAGAATTTGAGAATCATTCTCAAATTATAGCACCAAACGGCGCATTTGTCAAGAGGATATTAAAAAAATCGCAGATGAAATCATCTGCGATTTTTCCTTTATTCCACCGAAAGAACGGTGTATCCTTCCTCGGTGACAGCCTCGATGAGACGGTCGTCGGAGATGGGTGCGCTCAAGGTTACCGTCGCGATCCCCTGCTCGTGACTTGCACTCGCAAGCTCGACCGCGTCCAGTGCCTCCAACGCCTTTTTGACGTGCGCTTCGCACCGCGGGCACATCATGCCCTCAATCTTTAAGGTCTTTGTCATGTTTTTTTCCTCATTTCTCTGTTTTGGGGATGTTGTCTTGCCTGTTTTTCTGCGGAATTTTCTCGCGTCACGGATGGGCGCGCGATTCAGCCGCAGGGCGTTGGTCACCACGCAGAAGCTGGAAAGGCTCATCGCCGCCGCACCGAACATAGGGCTCAATTCCCAGCCGAACAGCGGGATCCAGACGCCTGCCGCCAAGGGGATTCCGATCACGTTATAGAAGAACGCCCAGAAGAGGTTCTCGCGGATATTGGTCAGCGTCGCGCGACTGAGCCGAATCGCCGCCGCCACGTCGGTGAGGGTGTTGTTGACGAGCACGATATCCGCCGCGTCAATGGCAATATCCGAGCCTGCGCCGATGGCGATTCCCACGTCTGCCGACGTCAGGGCAACCGCATCGTTGATGCCGTCCCCGACCATGGCAACTCTGCCCGTCTGCCTCAGACGCGCGATGACCTCTGCCTTGCCGTCGGGACGGACGCCGCCCGTGACCTCGTCGATGCCTGCCAAAGCGCCGATCGCCCTCGCCGTCGCCTCGTTGTCACCGCTGAGCATCACCACGTGCACGCCCAGATCCTTGAGCTCTGCCACCGCCTGCGCGCTGTCGGGCTTGAGAACGTCCGCGACTGCGATCACGCCGAGAAGTCTTTCGCCGCGCGCAAAATACAGCGCGGTCTTCCCCTGCTTTGCAAGAGAGTCTGCTTGTTTTACCACCGATGGAGAGATCTCCACCGAAAACCGCTCCATCAAATCTCGGTTGCCTCCAAGGAGAAGGACATCTCCCCTCATGCCCCGCACGCCGTTTCCAACGAGTGCCTCAAACGAGGTCAACTCCTCTCCCCCGTCAAGTCCGCGTTCTCTCGCCTCGTTGATGATCGCCTTGGACAAGGGATGCTCACTGTTTTTCTCGAGCGCGTAGGCAGAGGCAAGCAGCTCCGACTCGGACACCCCGTCCATAGGGATCACGTCGGTCACGCGCGGCTCGCCCACCGTCAGCGTTCCCGTCTTGTCGAGCGCGACGGTATCGGTCCTGCCGCAAAGCTCTAACGATTCCGCCGTCTTGAAAAGGATGCCGTGCTTCGCGCCCACGCCGTTCCCCACCATGATGGCAACGGGGGTGGCAAGTCCGAGCGCGCAGGGACAACTGATGACCAGCACCGAGATGGCTCTCGCGAGCGCATACCCAACCGCGCGATCCGAGAGAAGCCAAGCCGCGAAGGTGACGGTCGCGATCGCCATAACCACAGGCACGAAAACGCCCGAGACGCGGTCTGCAAGCTTGGAAATGGGTGCCTTCGTCGCCGACGCGTCCTCAATCATGCGAATGATCTGCGAAAGGGTGGTATCCTCCCCGACGCGCGTCGCCTCGCAACGGAGCACGCCCGATTGGTTGGTCGTCGCCGCAGAAACGCGGTCGCCCACGCGCTTGTCGACGGGAAGGCTCTCCCCCGTCAGCGCAGATTCGTCGATCGCGCTCTCTCCAAAGAGCACGGTGCCGTCCACGGGGATATTCTCCCCCGGGCGCACGAGAAATACGTCGCCGACGCAAACCTCGTCCAAGGGGATTTCGATTTCCGCGCCCTCCCGCAAAACGGTCGCCGTCTTGGGAGCAAGCCGCATAAGAGCGCGAATGGCGTCGGTGGTTCTTCCCTTCGCCCTCGCCTCCAGCATTTTTCCGAGCGTGATGAGCGCAAGGATCATTGCCGCCGACTCAAAATACAGTCCGTGAAGCAGATGCATCGCCTCTGCTGCGTCGCCGCGCAGGACGAGATCGGTCATTTGAAAGAGGATCACGATGCTGTAAAGATAGGAAACGCCCGATCCCATTGCCACCAAGGTGTCCATGTTTGGCGCGCGGTGCAGGATCGCCCGAAAGCCGCTGACAAAGAACGCCCGATTGATGAATAGGATCACCGTCGAGAGCAAAAGCTGCAAAAGTGCCATCGCGAGGGGATTTTCAGCCAGTGCCGACGGCAAGGGGAAATTCCACATCACGTGTCCCATCGACAGGTACATCAGGGGCAACAGAAGGGCAAGAGAGGTCAACAGGCGGCGCAAAAGCCGCCTCGATTCGGTGTCCGACGCATGGGGCTCGTCGGCTTGCGCGGTTTTTTCCTCGGCATTTTTGAGGGACGCGCCGTATCCTGCAGCAACAACAGATGCAATGATGGCTTCATCGCCGGCAGTTCCCTCCACCCCCATGGAATTGGTCAATAGATTCACCGAGCAGGACGTCACGCCGTCCACGCCCAGCACCGCCTTCTCCACCCGCGCGCTGCAAGCGGCACAATTCATGCCGCTCACGCGATACTGTCTCGTTCCCATCAGCTCTGATTACCGCTCACGAGAACGTGATAATACGCCTCGGCGGTTGCAAACACCTCTTCCGCGGCATAGGTGCCGTAAAGGGGCTTGGTCAGAATCAATCGCAGGCCGTCGGGCAGATCCTTGACCGCGTCGTAGGTGCTGTAGAGCCACGTCTCGGAAAGCGGACGCGCATCCATCACGGCAATCTTCCCTTCAAACATGGTGGTGTATACGTATTCGCTCACCAGCCACACCGCGCACTCTCCTGTCATCACGTAATTCTGCAGATTTTCGATGCGCTCGGTGTTGTAGCCCTTTGCAGTCATCATGCCACTGCGGTCCACCGTAGTCTCACCGCTCGCCTCGTCCGTATCGGTATAGAGCGCGGTCAGCTCCTCCTCGCTAAAGATGGTGTGCAGGTTCAGTCTTGCCGTCTTCCTGCTGTCCCCGTCCACGTCCTCGGGGCAGGCGTCCGACAGGATCTTGGTCAGTGCCTCCATCTCGGATTCATTCAAGGTATCGTTCGCGCAGAAGGCAACGGTCATATCGACCGACTCCACCTTGGAGCACTGAACGAAGCAAACCACAAACACCATCAAAAAGAAGGCAACGATAATGGTATGCCACTTGTAGTGATACCAATAGTTGTCCAGCCACGCCATGAATTTGGACTGCGCGACGATCTCTCTTTCTTGCATTTTTTCTTTCATTTTAACTCTCACTTTCAAAAAAGCGGAACAAACGGCAAGGCTTGCCGTCTGTCCCGCAGTTTATTAACCCTGTGTTCTCCAAACCTCGAGAATGTGAATATGGCGGACACCTGCGGGCGTTTCCACGTCCTTCTCCTCGCCCGAGCGCATATCGATCATCGCCGCGCCGATGGGAGACTGGTCCGAGATCTTGCCCTCAAGGGGATCTGCCTCGTTGGAGCCGACCAGCGAGTACACGACGTCGCTGTCCGAATCGCCAAAGCGCAGTCTTACGGTAGAACCAAGGCTGACAACACCCGTATCAACGGCATTCTCATCCATGATGACCGCATTCTCGAGCAGCTCCTCAAGATCCTTGATGCGCGCCTCGTTCTTCGCTTGCTCGTTTCTTGCCTCATCGTACTCGGCGTTCTCGGACAAGTCTCCGAAGGAACGTGCGACTGCGATATCGTTCTTGATCTTCTCTCTCTTCTCAACTCTCAGATACTGCAATTCGTCAACGAGCTGCTGATATCCCTGTTGTGTATACGTGATTTTCTTTGCCTTTGCCATGATCCTACTCCTCTTTATTCTTGTATAATGTCATTGGTTCACCGCCAGCATTCGCCGGACGGCTGTTTTCAGTTGTTCGTCTTGATCCTGCGCAAGGATCATGAGGGATTCCTGCTTGGCTTCCTCGCTGAGATCCACGACGCAATCGGGAACGACCCCGACACCGTGATAGGAGGTGCCGCGCTTGGTCTGATACGCGTGTGTGGTCAGCTTGATATAGCCGACCGAATCGGCAAACGTAACCTTGCGAATGGTCTGCATGATCCCCTTGCCAAAGGTCTTGATCCCGACCACCTCTGCCAGTCCGTAGTCCTGCAGGGTTGCCGTGAAAACCTCTGCGGCAGACGCCGTGCTCTCGTCACAAAGCACCGTCATCTTCAGATCCGCATACATTCCGATCTCTTCCTCGGTCACACTGCAATCCGCGTACTCCCCCGTCATCGTGACGGGCTCCGCGTGATAGGATCGCACGATCTCCCCTTTGTTGTTGATCTGCTCCAGGATCAGGTCTCCCTTTTGGAGGAAATACGACGTGACCGCGCGAATGGATTGCAGATCTCCACCCGGATTGCTTCGCACGTCAAACACGAAGGAGGTGACGCCCGCATCTTGGAGCGTTTTTACCGCCTGCTTGAGCTGGGTGGGGGTTTTGAGATCGAAGGACGTGATTTTGACGATTCCGACGCTCGGGTCTTCCTCATATCGACTGACGTGTACCGATTTTGCCTCAAATTTTCTGCGAACGAAGGTCGCATCAAAGAAGGTTTCGTCATCGGAACGGTAGATCCGCAGGGTAACCTCGGTATTCTCCGCACCCGCAATATAGCCTGCCGCCGCGGTGTATCCCAGCTCGTCGACGGTCTTCATGACGCCGTCAACGGATATCGCGTCGACAAAATCTCCGATACGAACGCGACCAATCGCGCTCGAGCCCTCGTAGATATCAAAAATATAAAAGCCCAATCGCTCGGTACCTTCTGCGGTATAGGTCTTGCTCAATACGCCGATGCCAACGCCGAACAGCTCCGCATTGTTCTCGCTTCTGAGCGCCTCGTATTCTTCCTCGGTGTAGTACCGCGCGTAAAGATCGCCGCTCGCCTGCACGTAGGCGTTGAAGATCGCGGCCTGCATCGCTTCCTTGTCGAGCGTATCGGCATAATAGGAATACGTCTCGATGATCTCGTCCAGAATCCGAAGGTTATCAGCCGTTTGGGCAAAGGAGGAATCTCCTCCTTCTTGGCTCTGCTGTTGCTCCAAGAGCTTTTCGGTATACATACGGCGATAGAATGCCGCCGTGAGGGTATACGTCAAAAGGATCGCCGCTACCAGCAAAACGCATACAAAAAGAAAAATCTGACCGCCCGAGCACCGACCTCTGCGGTTCTCTCTCTGGTACATTCCGAACTCCTTTCCGAACATCAGTTGTTTGCAACTCTATTTTACGGTCTTTGCCGCGCGCTTATGCAGACGGGGCAAAAAACATTACAGAAGCGAAACGCGCGTCCTCGCGCATTCCGCTTTCTGTCGGTTGTAAATCAAAATGTGATATCGGTGTGGGTCAGAACTTCAGGGGCTTGGAGTTGAGGTACTTCTTAACCATGAGCGCGACCTTGAAGGTGATGGCGTGCTCAAACTCTCTCAGATCCAGACCCGTCAGCTTGCGGATCTTCTCCAGACGGTAGACCAGCGTGTTGCGGTGTACGAAGAGCTTTCTGGAGGTCTCGGAGACGTTGAGGTTGTTCTCAAAGAAGCACTGAATGGTGAGCAACGTCTCGCGGTCGAGAGACTCGAGGCTTCCCTTCTTGAAGACCTCCTGCAAAAACATCTCGCAGAGGGTGGTGGGAAGCTGATAGATCAGACGGCCGATGCCGAGGTTCTCGTAGCTGATGATGCTCTTCTCGGTCTCAAACACCTTTCCAACGTCAAGGGCAACCTGCGCTTCCTTGTAGGCGCGCGCCAGATCCTTGATGTTCTCAACGACGGTGGAGATACCGATGGCAACCTTGGTATAGAACTCAGCGGAGAGGGTGTCCGCGATGTTGGTCGCGATCTTCTCAATGTCACGGCTCTCGGTTCCGGGCTTGATGTCCTTGACCAGAACGATGTCGTGCTCACCAACGCTGATGACGTAATCCTTGGACTTGTCGGGGAACATATTTTGAAGCATTTCAAAGGGCATCATATCGGTCTTGCCGTAGAACTTGATCAGGAAGACGATCCGCATCTCCTCGGTGTTGAAATGCAGCTCCTTGGACTTGATGTAAATATCACTGGGCAGAATGTTGTCCAGAATGATGTTCTTGATGAAGGAGCCCTTGTCGTACTTTTCATCGTACAGATTCTTAATGTTTCCGAGAGAAATGGCAAGGAGCTTGGACATCTTCTCCGCCATCTTATCCTCGCCCTCGACGAACACGATATAATCGGTCTTGCTTCCGTTGCTCATGGGACGGTAGGTGTAGCCTGCGTTTGCAACGACCTCGCTGGTGTAGCTCAGCTCGTCGCGCACGCCCTGACGGATCTCACCGATCCGAACCAGCTCGGAGCACGCGATAATGACACCGTTCTCATCAATCACACCGATCACACGGTCGATTGCATCCCTCATCTGATGAATGACACCCTGAAACAACTTGTTAGACATATTTTCTCTCCTATCATTTTGAGTCTGTTTGGTGTGTAAACTGACTATATTTTACACTATTTTTTGTTATTTTTCAATAGGTTTCTCGATATTTTTCATAATTTTTTCAAAGTTTTTTGACATACAGTGTACAAAACGCATTTTTCGCCAAAAAAGCTCTTTTCTGGAAGCTTGCTCAATCCGCTCGGTCAAGCTCCAGTTCATAGGAAAGGCAGCCGAGGACGAACGCCGCCGCCGTCTCGGTGCGCAGGATGCGTTTTCCCAGTCCCGTGACCTGCATCCCCGCCGCTCTCGCGCGTGCGACCTCGGATTCACTGAATCCTCCCTCACTTCCCACCATCACAGAGATCGTGGGCGTCGCGCTCTCATCAAGGGTCTCGCGAAAGCGTCCCAGAATTTTGGGGAGCGGCTCGGTTCCCTCTCCCTCGTAGCAAAAGAGGGCAAGATCCGCCTGCGCCGCAAGCTCCACCGCGCGGTCAAAGGAGATCGGCGATTCCACCCTTGGGATCACGCCTCTGCCGCATTGCTTTGCCGCCTCCAGAGCGATCCGATTTCTCCGATCGTCCTTCTTGCCACGGTCTCCGTCCTTGACGCGGACGATGCACCGTGAGCTCTCAAAGAGACAGATGCCCGCAGCACCGCACTCCACCGATTTCTGAATGATGGAATCCAGCTTCTCCCCTTTGGGCAGCGCCTGCCAGACGACGGCGCGATAGGGGGACTCGGTCACACACAGGCGGCTTTCGAGAATCCTTGCCACCACGCGATCGGGCAAAAAATCGGTCAATTGGCAATGATATTCGGTTCCTTTTCCGTCGCTGACCGTAATCGTCTCCCCCGCCGCCATGCGAAGCGAACGGGAAATATGATGCGCGTCATCCCCCAAAAGGGTGATTTCGCGCTCGGTGATTTGGTCAACATCTACAAAGAATCTAGGCATATTTTCCTCAACTTTCTGATGGGGTATCTCCTATTATACTACAAACTATCCAATTCGTCAAGTCGTTTTTTGTATTTTTTGTATGCGATTGCGTCATTTTTTACAAAAAAGAAGAAAATGCGCCTTGCCACATGAAGAAAATGCCGTAAAACATTTTTTCACGATGCAAGGCGCTATCATTGAATGCTTCGTGTTCTTTCCACGAAAAGTTTTGATCAAACTTTTTCAAAAGTTTGCGAGGTCAAGGGCGAGTAGCCCTTGGCGCGCTCCGCAGAGCGCGAAACGCTCTCCTCGGCGCTTTCTTTTTGCTAGCTTTTTCTTTGCGCCTACATCGTCAAAGAAAAAGCGGCTAAGGAATTTATACGACTCGACAGACCAGCCGTTTTGTCTGCAAACTATATTACTTCTTCTTCACCGCCAAAGCGCACCAATCGTTCTCGACCGACTTCTCGACGACCTCGTATCCATACTTGTCAAAGCAAGCGATCACGTCGTCCGCGCGCGCCGAGATGATTCCCGAAGCCAGAAGGACGGTGTGCTCCGCCATGAAGGGACCAAGATCGGGCACCATGCGGATGATGATGTCCGCCACGAGATTGGCGCAGATGAGATCGTACGGACGGCTGCGGTCTGCTTGCTTCAAGAGATCCGACACCTCGCAACGGATGTTGGAAAGTCCGCTGTCCTTGATATTCTCGTTTGCCACACGAACCGCCATGGGGTCAATGTCGTACGCAAAGCACTCCCCTGCCCCGAGCTTGGACGCGCAGATGGCGAGGATTCCGCTGCCCGTTCCCACGTCCAGCATCCTGCATCCGGCAGTCGTGTACTTCTCCAGAAGCTCGATCACCAGTCTCGTGGTCTCGTGCGTTCCCGTTCCGAACGCCATACCGGGGTCCATGCGAACGATCAGATCGTTTTCATTCTCCTCGTACTTTTCCCACGCAGGAACGATGACCAAACGCTTGCCGATCCGCAGGGGCTTGTAATATTCCTTCCATGAGTTTGCCCAGTCCTCCTCGCGCACGCCGACCGTTTCCACCTTGATGGGCTCAAGGCTCTCGTCCTTCAGTCTCTCGCGAATGAAGGTCATCGCCTCGGCAATGCTTCTCTCTGCAGGCAGATAGACCGAAACAGACGCCACGGTCTTGTCCGCGTTGAGAATGCTCTCGTCAATGAGATCGCCGTAGCAGGTCTTGAGGTCGATGTCGCTGTAATCCTCGATCTGCAGATTGTTGGAGACCATGCTCATCACTGCCGTGAGGGTATCCAGATCCTGCAGGCGCACCGTGACGCGGATCTGCGTCCAATCGGTGACCGTGCCGTAATCGCCACACAAATAATCCTGATCCATACTGTCCTCGCTTTACTTTCTCCAGAAGCCCTTCTTGCGCTTGGAGTAATTTCCTTCGCCGCAGCTGTCTGCGAACGCCTTCATCGCATCCTTTTGCTTATCAGTCAGTCCCTTGGGGATCTCCACCGCCACGGTAAAGATCAAGTCACCGCGTCGGGAGCTGTTGACGTACGGGATTCCCTTGCCGCGCAGGGTGAAGGAGGTACCGTACTGCGTGCCCTCGGGGATCGTGTAGCTGACGTCGCCCTCCAGGGTGGGAACCTTGATCTCCGCGCCCAGCGTTGCCTCGGCAACCGTCAGGGGCACCTCGCAGACGAGGTTGTAGCCGTCACGCTCGAAGAACTCGTGTCGGCGAACCGCGACCGTGATGATGAGATCTCCCGTTACGCCGCCGTTCTTGCCGTCGCACCCTTGTCCGCTCAGCGCAATTCTCTGTCCGTGGTCGATTCCCGCAGGGATCGAGACGGTCAGACGCTTGTTCTCCTTGGAAAATCCGCTTCCGCGGCACTTCTGACAAGGATTCTTGATGATCTTTCCCGCACCTCGGCAGCTCTGGCAGGTACCCGTCGTCTGGAAGGACATTCCCCCCATCTGCTGGATCCTGCGAACCTGACCGCTTCCTCCGCACACCGTACAACTCACGGGAGTCTCGCCGTTCTGCGCGCCGCTTCCCTTACAGTCGGGGCAACGGCAGACGCGGTTGTAGCTGACGTCCTTCTTGACGCCGAACGCCGCCTCCTCGAAGGTGATGGTCACGCCGACCGAGATATCGTCTCCGTTGACGGGGCCGTTGCGTCTCTGGCGCGAGCCGCCAAAGCCGCCGAACATTCCGCCCAGAATGTCTCCGAGATCTCCGAAATCCTCAAAACCGCCAAAGCCGCCGAACCCGCCGAATCCCGCACCGCCGCCCATAGAGGGATCGAACGCCGCGTGACCGAACTGGTCGTACTTTGCGCGCTTGTCGGCGTCGGAGAGCACCTCGTACGCCTCGTTTGCTTCCTTGAATTTTTCTTCCGCTACCTTATCTCCGGGATTGGTGTCGGGATGGTACTGCTTTGCAAGCTTGTAGTAAGCGCGCTTGAGCGTACCCGCGTCGGCATCCTTGCTAACGCCCAGCACCTCGTAATAATCTCTTTTTTCTGCCATGAAAATGACTCTCCTATGTTCGCTTCCGACCGTCATGAATACACCTTACGGGAAAGAGCGAAAAACGCCCTTTCCCGTCGGTATCAATCATTCTTATGACTCCGAGTGATGCTCAAAATTTGCGTTGTAGTAGGTTCCGTCGCCCTCGGCGCCCTGTGCGTTGGGGTCAGCCTGTGCGCCGCCCTGCTGTGCGTAAAGCTTCTCGGAGATCTTGTAGAACGCCTGCTCAACTGCCGCGGTGTCTGCCTTGATCGCCTCGGTATCGTTGCCCTTAAGGGTCTCGCGAAGCTTCTCGATCGCATCCTTGACGGGCTGAACGTCTGCAGCGTCTACCTTGTCGCCAAGCTCATTCAGGGTCTTCTCGCTCTGGAAGATCATGGACTCTGCATGGTTGCGGGTGTCCACTGCCTCCTTCGCGCGTCTGTCTTCCTCTGCAAACCTCTCTGCGTCCTTGACAGCCTTATCGATATCCTCCTGACTCATGTTGGTGGAGGAGGTGATGGTGATGTGCTGCTCCTTGCCGGTTCCCTTATCGGTCGCGGTGACGTTTACGATGCCGTTCGCGTCGATGTCGAAGGTAACCTCGATCTGAGGTACGCCACGGGGAGCGGGAGCGATGCCGTCCAGAATGAAGCG
>JAZSBE010000040.1:0-12547 GCA_045602215.1 Eubacteriales bacterium
AACATATAGCTGGAGCGACGGGTATCCTTGCCGATCACAGCCTTCACCTTCTTCTTGCCGCCATCGGAGTAGTACCAGCCCAAAAAACGGCCGATCTGATAGGCGTGCCGTGAGGTGAGATTGACGCCCGCCTCGCCGCGGAATCCGTCTGTTCCAAAATACTTACCCATAAAAATTTTCTCCTGTTTCTCTGTGTTCGCGCCTCTCGGCGCGCCACAGGTGTGATGTGAAAAGTCCTCTAACATTATAGCCATTTCAAATTTTTTTGTCAAGGAAAAATCTTTGTTTTTGGCTCTTATCATTTGAAATTAGAGATAACCTTCTTTTTCTTTGAAAATAGATAATTCTTTGATTTTGGATACTGCTTTGTTTTTGAAAATTCGTCACGGGAGGCGGGTGTTGGTTGCCAATTTTGGGGGATTCGTCAAGATCCGCCGCCTTTCTTTGAGAACGCGCGCGGGGAATGGCAAAGGGCGGATATCTCTTTTCAAAGTTTATGCGCAAAACATCTTGATTTTTCCCGCGAAAAAAGATATAATAAAAGGAGAAATTACGCGAAAACGGAGGGCAAAAACGTGAGACTGCTGATGAAGGGCGCGCGTGTTTGGAATAGCGAGCACCGCTTTGTATCGGACTGTCCTGTGCTGATTGAGGACGGCAAAATTCTGTCTGTGGGAGAGGTCGCCGATGCGGACGAGGTCATCGACGCGAGCGGACTGATGCTCCTGCCCGGACTGGTGGACGCCCACACGCACGGCAGAGCGGGCTTTGATTTTTCCACCGCAACGCGCGAGCAGATGCAAAAAATGAAGGTCGCCTACGCAAAGGCGGGTGTAACTTCTCTCTTCCCCACCCTTGCCTCTGCCACCGAATCCGATTGGATCCGCGCCATCAAGGACATTGAGAGCTGCTCCTTTGACGGCATTCACCTCGAGGGACGCTACCTCAACGCCTCAAAGCGCGGCGCGCACGCACCCGAGCTGCTCGCTCCTCTGAACGCCGATGAATTGGATCGCGTGCTTGGCGCGATCACCATTCCCTGCCATCTGTGTGCTGCCTTTGAGCTTGATTCTGACGGATCCTTTTCCGCCTGCGCGAGACGCCACGGCGTGACCATGGGGCTTTGCCACACCGCCGCCACGGCGAAGGAGGCTCGGCTTGCGATGGAGCGCGGCGTGACCTCCTTTACCCATCTCTTTAACGCGATGCCTCCCCTGCATCACAGAGAGGGGGGCGCGGTCTCGGTGGGACTGACGAGCGACGCCTGGGTGGAGCTGATCGCTGACGGACTGCACATCTGCCCAGACATGATCGCCCTCGCGTGGCGTTGCAAATCGCCCGACCGCGTGGTGCTCGTGACCGACTCGATGGAGGCAACGGGCTGTCCCGACGGCGACTACGCCATTGCAGGTCAGCACGTGACCGTGAAAAACGGCCGCGCCGAGACCGACGACGGTGCTCTCGCGGGCAGTACGCTCAACCTCTGGCAGGGCGTTCAAAACCTGATGCAATTCGCAAGCATTCCCCTCGCCGACGCCATTGCCTGCGCCACGGTCAACCCTGCCCGTATGCTGGGAATTGACGCAACGGTTGGCAGCATTGAAGCGGGTCGGCGCGCCGATCTCTTGCTTGTGGACGACGATCTTTGCATTCGCGAGGTCTTTGCCGCAGGCGAGCAAATCTCTTGTGGAGGATAACGTGATGAAGAAAAACCGAATCCTGCAAACGGTGCTGATCGCCGTTTTTGCAATCTGCACCCTCGCTTCTGCCTTTATGAGCATTCTTGCCTGTCTTCCCGTCTCCACCGACGTGGAGATCTGTGAGGTCGTCCGCGCGTCTGCGTCTCCTCTGTCGGCGGGGCTGAACCCCGACTATGAGGTGAACGTATCGGGACAGCTCCGCAACACCACGGGAGATACCGTCATCGTGGAGCGTCTGGAAATCCCCCTCAAAACCGAAAAGGGTGACGAGACAAAGACAGTCGTGATCGAGAACGTCCAGCTTCTCCCCCGCGACACCGTCTATCTCCCCGACGTGCGCGAGATCATGGACGGCGCCTATACCGAGGTAGGTGAGATCACCGCGACCATTGGCGGCGAGGAGATCTTCCTCCGCAATCCTGCCGAGGTCTCCCTGACCCTCTCCCTCATTCCCATCGCCATCACCCTCGTCTTCGCTTTCCTCCTCGTGCGCGCCTGCCTGGTCCGCTATTATATGTATCAGGAGGATCACGCGGAGGTAGAGGCGCAATAATAAGGTCGTGGGGCTAGCCCCACACCCACTTAAGGAACTTTTGGAAAAAGTTCCTTAAGAATCCTCAAAACTTTCCGACGAAAAAGAATAGGCAATCCCCCCGAAGGTACACAATCAATGTGCACCCTCGGGGGGATTTTTCATCTTTTCTGTTCAAAGTTTTGGGGGTTCTCAGGGGACTTTTCCGAAAAGTCCCCTGAGCGGGTGCGGACGGCGTCCGCGACCTTAACCCAACAAAATCTTATTCGTACAGCTTGCCCATCTTGAGCAGACGCTCGTACTTCGCCTTTGCGTTGGCGTCTGCCTTCCGGAAGAGCGCCTCTGCTCTTTCGGGGAAGGACTGTGCCAAGCGCGCATAACGCGTCTCGGACTTGATGAAGTCAACGTAGTCGGCAGAAGGAGCCTTGGAGTCGATGGTGAGCTTGTTTGCTTCGAGGGTAGGATTGTAGCGGAACATCTGCCAGTATCCTGCCTCGACTGCCTTCTTCATCTCGAACTGGCAGTTCTGCATACCGCCCTTCAGACCGTGCATCTCGCAGGGAGCGTAGCCGATGATGAGGGAAGGTCCGTGGTAAGCCTCTGCCTCCTTGAGTGCCTTAAGCAGCTGATTCATGTCAGCGCCCATTGCAACCTGTGCCACGTAAACGTAGCCGGAGGACATTGCGATCTCGGCGAGATTCTTCTTGCCGATCGCCTTACCTGCAGCCGCGAACTGAGCGACCTGACCGATGTTGGAGGCCTTGGAAGCCTGTCCGCCGGTGTTGGAGTAAACCTCGGTATCGAATACGAAGACGTTGACGTCCTCACCCGATGCCAGAACGTGGTCAAGACCGCCGAATCCGATATCGTACGCCCAACCGTCTCCACCGAAGATCCATACCGACTTCTTAGCGAGGTATTCCTTCTCGGAGAGGATCTCGGGAGCTACGGGGCATCCCATCGCTGCAGCCTTCTCCAGCTCCGCTACGAGCGCCTTGGTCGCGTCTGCGTTCTTCTCGCCATCCTCGAGGGTGGAAAGATATGCGTCAGCTACTGCCTTGAACTCGTCGCTTGCCTTGTCGGAAGCCGCCATGTCGCGAACCTTGCCGATCAGGCGCTGACGAATGGTCTTCTGACCGAGGGCGATACCCAGACCGTGCTCTGCGTTATCCTCGAACAGGGAGTTGCCCCATGCGGGACCTCTGCCGGATTCACGGTTAACGGTGTAGGGCGTTGCGGGCGCGGAGCCACCCCAAATGGAGGAGCATCCCGTCGCGTTGGAGATATACATTCTCTCACCAAAGAGCTGGGTAACCAGACGTGCGTAAGAGGTCTCGGCGCATCCTGCGCAGGAGCCGGAGAACTCAAGCAGAGGCTGCTTGAACTGGCTTCCCTTGACGGTGCCGTTGATGATATCCTTCTTCTCGGAGACCTTTGCCACGCCGTAATCGAACACAGCCTGCTGATCGAGCTGGCTTACCTGAGAGGTCATAGCAAGCGCTGCCTTCTCGGGCGCGCCGTCCTTGAGTGCTTTGGTGGTCACAGGGCACGCCTTGACACAGAGAGTACAACCCATACAGTCAAGAGGACTTACTGCCATGGTGAACTTATATTCGGTCTTGATGACCGGCTTTGCGGTAAATCTGGTTGCTGCGGGAGCATTTGCCGCCTCCTCTGCGGTCATTGCGAAGGGACGGATCGCTGCGTGCGGGCAAACGAAGGAGCAGCTGTTACACTGGATGCAGTTTGCCTCGTTCCAAACGGGAACGTCCACAGCCACGCCTCTCTTCTCGTAAGCGGCGGATCCCTGCGGGAAGGTACCGTCCGCGCATCCCTTGAAGGCGGATACGGGGAGGGTGTCACCGTTCATGGAGTTGACGGGACGAACGATGTTGTTGACGAAGTTGACGAGATCCTGTCTTGCGCCGGTTGCCGCAGGCTCTGCTGCCTCATCAGAGAGGTTTGCCCAAGCCGCGGGAACGTCCACCTTCACGATGGCGTCCACACCTGCGTCGATCGCCTTGTAGTTCATCTCAACGACCGCCTCACCCTTCTTGAGGTAGGACTTCTTCGCCATGTACTTCATGTGGTCCACAGCCTCTTCGATGGGCATGATGTTTGCCAGCTTGAAGAACGCGGACTGGAGAATGGTGTTGGTTCTCTTGCCCATACCGATCTCGCGAGCCTTGTCGATGGCGTTGATGATATAGAAATCGATGTTGTTCTTTGCGATGTAGCTCTTGACCGAGTTGGGAAGATGCGCGTCCAGCTCGTCCACCGTCCACTGGCAGTTGAGCAGGAAGGATCCGCCGGGCTTGACGTCCTGAACGATCTTGTATCCCTTGAGGATATAAGCGGGAACGTGGCAGGCTACGAAGTTTGCCTTGGTGATATAGTAAGGAGACTTGATCGCCTTGTCACCGAATCTCAGGTGAGAGATGGTGACGCCGTTGGTCTTCTTGGAGTCGTACTGATAGTACGCCTGAATGAACTTGTCGGTGTAGTCACCGATGATCTTGATGGAGTTCTTGTTTGCTCCGACCGTTCCGTCTCCGCCAAGACCCCAGAACTTGCACGCAACGGTGCCCTCGGGAGCGGTGTCGGGAGCGGGCGTCTCCTCCAGGGAGTGACCCGTGAGGTCGTCCACGATTCCGATGGTGAATCCGTTCTTAGGCTCGTCCTTTGCAAGGTTTGCAAACACTGCAAAGATGGACGAAGGAGCGGTATCCTTGGATCCCAGACCGTAGCGGCCGCCAACGACGGTTGCCTTCACACCGGTCTGTGCGAGCGCGGTCACAACGTCAAGGTAGAGAGGATCGCCAAGTGCACCCGGCTCCTTGGTTCTGTCGAGAACCGCGATCTTCTTCACGGTTGCGGGCAGAGCCTCTGCGAGCTTTGCGGCAACGAAGGGTCTGTACAGGCGAACCTTGATAAGACCGACCTTCTCGCCAGCCGCGAGCATATAGTCGATAACCTCCTCGGCAACGTCACAAACAGAGCCCATCGCGATGATGACTCTCTCTGCATCGGGCGCGCCGTAGTAGTTGAAGAGCTTGTAGTCAGTTCCGAGCTTGGCGTTGACCTTGTCCATGTAGTCCTCGACGATCGCGGGGAGCGCATCGTAGTAGGGGTTGCACGCCTCTCTGTGCTGGAAGAAGATGTCGCCGTTCTCGGCGGATCCGCGAAGCACGGGATGCTCGGGATTGAGCGCGCGGGAGCGGAACGCCATGATGGAATCCATATCAACCATCTCTGCAAGATCCTTGTAGTCCCAAGCCTCGATCTTCTGAACCTCGTGAGAGGTACGGAAGCCGTCAAAGAAGTTGAGGAAGGGGACGCGTCCCTTAATGGTGGAGAGGTGCGCGACCGCGCCCAGATCCATGATCTCCTGCTGGTTGGATTCTGCCATCATCGCAAAGCCGGTCTGACGGCAAGCGTACACGTCGGAGTGATCTCCGAAGATGTTGAGGGCGTGAGAAGCAACCGCACGCGCGGAGACGTGAATGACACAAGGAAGGAGTTCACCTGCGATCTTGTACATATTGGGGATCATCAAAAGGAGTCCCTGCGATGCGGTGTAGGTAGTGGTCAGCGCGCCAGCTGCCAGAGAGCCGTGGACGGTACCTGCGGCACCAGCCTCGGACTGCATCTCCATCACCTTGACGGTGTCGCCCAGAATGTTTCTTGCGGGCTCGCCGAAGATGTTCTTATCGGTCGCAGACCAGGTGTCGGTCACCTCTGCCATCGGGGACGACGGGGTGATCGGATAGATGGCGGCAACCTCGGTGAACGCGTAGGAAACGTGCGCCGCCGCGGTGTTACCGTCCATGGAAAGCTTTTTTCTTTCAATAGCCATGGGATTTAGACCTCCTGAATTGATTGCAAAAAATCATGCAAATATTTTTACCGACAATAATTATATCACGTCATTGATGAAATGTAAATAGTTTTTTTGAAAAAAAGACGGCTTTTTAATGTCAATTCCACCAAAATTCAGAAAAAACACCGTTCGAGGAAAGGTCGCGGGTAAAATAAAAAAGCTCACCTTGCAAAGGGAGCCTTTTGGATTTATTGGTCGTATCGGATCAGCGTGATGGGTTTATTTTTCTTTTCGGCGCGTTCGACGGTATATTTCGTGCCTCTCGAGACACCGTCCCACACCGCGATCACAAGGTCTGCGTGATCGACCATCACATCGTTTCGCTTGAGGGGGGCGCTTCTCCCGTATTTTTCGTAATCGGGACGGACAATGAGCTTGGGGATCTTATGCTGATCCGCATATTTCTCGGCAACGGTATCCATACCAACCGCACCTCCGCTGATAATCAGCTCGGTGTCGCTTGGAACGTAGTCGGACAGATCAAAATCCCGAATGTTTCGCGACCCTACGATCAGAACCTTCATGTCATTTCCTCCGATTTTGCAAACGTAAAAAGGGCGTCAACCGAGGTCAACGCCCGAAAAACGCGAACTCCGATTGCTGCTACACAAAATCGGACATATGGGATAAGAATATCCTGCATACTAAACCCGCTTGAAGTTCGCATTTTTGCTAACCTTAGCAGATCTAGTATGCTCAAAAAAGGGTACAATTTCCCCGTCAAAAGAAAAAACCTCACCCATAAAAATATGCGATTTTGTGTAGCACATATAGTATACCACATTTTTTGGAGTAAATCAAGATGTTTTGCAATTTTTGTAGGGGCACTTTCCACGCAAACAACGGAGGGCGCACGATGTTCGCACGCCCTCCGTTTGGATTGCCTATTCTTTTTCGTCGGAAAGTTTTTGGGATTCTTAAACCCTTTTTTCAAAAAGGGTTTAAGCGGAGCGCGAGGCAGAGCCTCGCGACCTTACCTCACTCCTCCGCTTGCGGTGCGGAGAGGCCGACGACGCTGTCAACGGGCATGGAGAAGGCGATTCCCTGACCGCGGGTATTCAGTCCGACGCTCTTATAGAGGGCGTGGAGAATGTCATCGCGGATCTCCTTGGGGACAAGGATCATGACCATCTCCTTTTCGGGCTGGACGGTGATCTTGAAGAAGCTCTCCGCCTCCTTGGGCGCCGTTCCGCGCGCAAAGAGGACGGTTCCGCCCCGCGCGCCGTATTCCTTTGCCGCATCCATCACCGCTTCGGAAAATCCCGCGTTGACGATGCAAACGATGACCTCGTGTGTATATTCCATGTCGATAAATCCTCCTTACTTGCTGCGATGATTGCTCAAAAACTGATAGATGGCGACGCCTGCCACGCTGGATAGGGGCACGGTGTAGGCGATTCCCTTCCCTCCGCGCAGGGTGGCGAATTTCTCCTCCAGCCCCTTCATGGCGTCACGCGCGACGTCCTCGCGAATGATGCTGAAGATCACGCGCTTTTCGGACTCCTCAAGTCCGAGATAATGCAGCATCTCCGAGCCTGCCGTGCCTGCGGCGTGCATCTGCACCTGAAGGTTGGCGTCAAAGGACTGCAGATAGTCGATGTAAAAATCCGCCTTGTTCTTGTTCACGACCGCCACCAGAAGCTTGAGCTTCTTGGGAGCTACGGTGCGGTCGGACGTCTTAACTTTTTTCTTTTTATTGTCTTCCATCGTTCCGCTCCTTTACATGAAATTGATGATCTGCTCGTCGTCGGCGTCGAGGATGCGCTTCATCGCGATCTTCTCGCGCACGCGTGCGGTGGTCACCGCGCGGAAGCCGAGCAGCTGAATGGTGATCAGAGGGGTCATAGCGACCATGGCGATGATACCGAAAGCATTGGACATGACCGAATCCACACCGCTCACCGTGGCGCACGCGCCGATGGCGAAGGGCAGAATAAAGGTCGAGGTGAGAGGACCGCTCGCCACTCCACCCGAGTCAAACGCGATGGCGGTATAGAGTCTTGGGACAAAGAAGGACAGTCCCAGAGAAAGCATATATCCCGGAATAAGATAGTAGAGAATGCTGAAATCAAAGACCATACGGATCATAGACAGTCCGATGGAAACGCCCACACCGCAGGAAAGTGCTACCAGCATGGAACGGCGGCTGACCGTTCCGTTGGTGACGCCCTCCACCTGATGGTTAAGCACGTGCACCGCGGGCTCGGCAAGAACGACCACCAGTCCCAGTCCAAAGCCTGCCAGCACCAAAAGCCGCCAGTCTCTTGCCGCCAGCTCGCATCCCAGCTTGTAGCCGATGGGCATGAATCCCACCGTCACCGAGGAGAGAAACAGAACGAGACCGAGGAAGGTGTAGACGATTCCCACGCCGATCTGCACCATCTTCTTGCGGGGCAGGTGCAAAAAGATCATCTGAATCACGAGGAAGAAGATGACCACCAGTCCCAAGGCGATCGCGACCTCCTCTGCCACCGAGAGAACGGTGCGGCGCATCTCGTCACCGAGGTGCGCGTCGATGGAATAATCGGGCAATTCATAGGTCAATTCTCCCCGCGCGGCGATTCCAAGCGCCATGACGGCAAGAATCGGGCCGATGGAGCACATCGCCACCAGACCAAAGCTGTTCTCGCTCGCGTCCTTACCTCCCAGCGTTGCCGCAACGCCCACGCCCAGTGCCATGATAAAGGGCACGGTGATGGGGCCCGTCGTCACGCCGCCCGAGTCGAACGCCATAGGGAGAAATCCGCCGTTGCCGCTCGCAATCAGCAGAGCCGACAGCGCGAAAAGAAGCATATAGAAGTACATAAGCAGGGAGGAAAGCTGGATCTTGAAGACGATCTTGAGAATGGAGAGCAGCAAAAAGATGCCCACGCCAAGTCCCACCGTCACGATCAGAACCGTTCCGTTGATCAACCCTGCCGCCTGCGTTGCCAGAACCGTCAGATCAGGCTCTGCAACGGTAATGAAAACACCCATAACGAAGCAAACGAGGAGCAAAACGCTCACACGTCCCGTTCGGGAAAGTCCCGAACCGACCTGCTCCCCCATCGGGGTCATGGCGATATCCGCGCCAAGGTTAAAAAGTCCCATTCCCAAAATTAGAACCGCCGCGCTTCCGAGGAAGACGAGCGTCTCCTGTCGCGTGAAATTGACCAAGGGAGTGAGATTGAGCAGGAGTACGATCAAGGTGACGGGCAATACCGACACCAGCGACTCCTTGAGTTTTGAGAAAAATGCTCTGATCAAAAATCTGTTCTCCTTTTTGTATTTTGGGTGGAAAAGTTCGTATCCGCCCCACAAAAGCCTCCCTCCGAGAGGGAGATACGCATAGACCAAGGACACGCCATTTGAAATCACAAAAGTCCTCAGCCACTTTTCTTTTGACACCGCAGGCGCAAAAGAAAAGTTCACAAAAGAAAACGCCGTTTGGAAAATTTCGCCCTCTGCGGAGGGCGAGGAGGCTTTCGCAGCCTCCACCGCGCAAGCTTTTGGAAAAGCTTGACCAAAACTTTTCATCGAATAGTCCGGATTTCCCTCACATTCTCCGCACCGCGCCGCTCATGGGCGTGCCGCGGCGGTAGGCGTCGATCACGGCGTCCACCTCTCTCGGCGTCTCGGTCGAGAAGAGGAAGTGCCAATTGCAAAGTCGGTTTTGTGCAAGGCTCCCCTCTCGGTCGGACATAACGGTGGGGAGACTGTTGTACACCACGTTCCGATGCTCCCACTCGCGCAAGACGGGGAACACAATTCCCTTTCGGTCAACCATACGCGCACCGCCCCTGATACAGCTCTTGCAGTCGGTCAGCTCGGAGGAAACGCACTTTTCCAAAAGCATCAGCGGGATCCGTCCGTAGACGATGGCGGAGGTGTTTCCGCCCACGTCACGCATCTGGGGCAGGGTCAACTCGGGGGAGAGGATCATCTCCTCCAGTCCCCTTTCCTCCCACGCGGCAACGCTCTCGGCGTTCGTGAGATTCAGTCGAAAATCTCCCACGGGGATCAGCCCCGCGTCAAGGGCAAGAGAGAATTGCCCTGCGTTGGAGATCATAGCATAGGTCGCGCCCATCTCCTTGGCGCGCCGAAGCTCCTCGGCGATCTCTCCGATCTTCCCGTCAAAGATCACGGGGGGCAGGATCACGCCGTCGGCGGCGGGGGTATATTGGTGCAGAGGCAAATAGATGCGGTCAAAATACTCTCTTGCCGCCTTGGTGATCTGCTGGGCGCTTGCAAAGCGCGCGCTTCTCTGCGTCTTTCGTTTTTCCGTCGGTCTTTTCGGGTTCGCTTCGCGCTCAATGGGTGCTTTTGGAGCAAACTGGAGCTCCAGAGCCTCAAGTGCACGGCGGCGCAGATCGTTCAGGCGGGAGACGGGCACCATCAGCCCTTCCCCAACCGTGACGTCCGCCTCGGTCACTTCATATGGCGTGCCGCCAAAGCGGCAAAGGCTTCGCGTTACCGATTCCTTTGATACGGGGGCGGTTCTCGCCGCCTCGGGCGCGTCTGCCTCGACCGTTGCCTCCGCCCCTCTTGCCGAGAGGGTGCAGGTGATGGGCTCGCCTGCCTCGATCCTGCAGGACAGGGCGAGGGGAATCTTCTTTTTCAGTCCTCCAAACGGCTCGACCGCGCGGCTGATCTCCTTGTCGCGCTCGCGGCGAACGCCCAGCATGGAGGAATTGATTCTCTCCGTAAAATATCCGTCGGTAAATCCGCTCCGCGAGAAGGCGTCTGCCATACGGCGCATCTCCTCGGGGGTAGCGGCTCGATTTTCATCCAAAAGTCTGCGCCACACGCGCGCCGTCTCAAAAACGTACTCGGGGGATTTCATGCGTCCCTCGATCTTGAGCGAGGACACGCCCAATTCGATCAGCGTGGGCACGTGCGCCGCCAAGGAAAGATCCTTGAGCGACAGGGGGTATTTTTCCGCGCCTCGCTTCTCCCCCGCTCTTGCATAGGGCAGGCGGCAGGGCTGGGCGCATTCCCCTCGGTTTCCGCTCCGTCCTCCCACGACCGAGGAAAAAAGACACTGTCCCGAATGGCTCACGCAGAGCGCGCCGTGGACGAACAATTCCGTTTCAATGGGGGAACGTTGCATCAGCAGGCGCAGGTCCTTCTCCGAGATCTCGCGCGCAACCACCATACGGGTAAAGCCGTATCGCTCAAGCTCCTCTGCCATGAGGCTGTTGTGCCCCGACATCTGGGTACTGGCGTGCAGCTCCATCTCGGGGAGCGCCTCGCGGAGAAGGCTTGCCCCGCCGAGATCGGCAACGATGAGGGCGTCCACGCCCGCTCTCGCCGCGTCTTTCGCGGCCTCGAGGTAGGCGGAGATCTCGCGGTCGAGGGTGAGGGTATTGAGGGTGAGGTAGACCTTGACGCCATGGGCGTGCGAAAGTCTGACCGCCGCTCGGAGTGCCTCGGGGGTGAAATTGCCCGCAAACATCCGCGCGTTCATCGCGGATCCCCCCAAATAAACGGCGTCTGCCCCGCCCTCAAGGGCGGCATAAAGAGACGCCTCTGAGCCAGCGGGGCAAAGCAATTCGGGCAACTGCATATCAGACATCGCTAAAGGTCAAGAGATCAAACATCGAGCCGACGCGATTCTTGGTCTTGGACTTGTTATCGCCAAAGCGCGCGTCGCTCTTCTCCTCGGCAGGCTTCTCTGCCTCGGCAGTCTCTGCGGTCTCGGCGACGGGAAGGGTGTCAAAGGCGGAGAGCTGGTCTCCCATAGGCATGGGGGCAACCGTCTCCTTTGCGCTCTCGGTCTTGGCAAAACGGCGCGCCTCTTCCTTCTTTTCGTTCTCTGCCGCCGCATTTGCCGCCGCGTGGTCAAGGATGGATCGCATCACTGCCGCGTCTGCGCGCAAGCGGTCGATCTCCTCCTGCATCTGCTCGATATTCTTCTTGAGCTTCTCATTCTCCCCCGCAAAGCGGAATGCGTCCTTCTCTACCTTCTTGAACGCCTCCTGCATCGCGATCCGCTCGGAGCAATAGGAGAGCGCGCAGAGGATCGCCGCCTCGTTCTTGGTGCAACGGGGGCTCTTGAGATTGATCTCTCTCATGCGGCGGTCGAGAATACCGACGATGTTCTCTACCTCGTCGGGAGATGCGTCGCTGATGATGCTCAGCTCCATGTCTGCAACGGTAATTGCGTATTTCTGTTTCATATGACAACTACGTTCCTTTCAAAGTCGTTCCCACGGAATCAACTGTTCTATTCCTATTCTATTATACAATAAAATTCTCCGCTTGAAAAGGGCTTTTCCAAAAAAACTTTTGAATTTTCTAAAAAACATTCCCCCAAATCCGACAAAGGTTGCGATTGGGAGGGGGAAGACCTTGGGAGGGGAGGGGTTTCTTGAAAGAATCCCCTCCCCTCCCAAACCCACCTCTCCAAAGAACTTTCCACAGACTCCCATTCCGCGAAGGAACGGGAGTCTGTGG
>JAZSBE010000041.1:0-4285 GCA_045602215.1 Eubacteriales bacterium
GTTAGCTCCGCCGCCCATAGCGCGGATCTCCTCAACGTCAAGACCGAGATAGTCAAGATTTGATTTCAGCATACAGGCGACCGATTCCATGACACTGCGCACGAAATGTCCGCGTTTGTGCTCGGCGGTAAGTCCTGTGAAGCTTCCTCTCGCGTTTGGGTTGTATTTAGGCATCGTCGAGCCGCAAAGATAGGGAAGGAAGGTTACGCCGTCGCTGCCCGCAGGGACGGCCGCCGCAAGCTCGTCGAGCTCTCTGAAGGAGAAATTCTCGCAAAGCGCATTCTTGAACCACTTCAGCGCCATACCTGCCGTGGGCGTCCAGGAAAGGAGACAGTATTTGTCGTCGTAGTTATAGTGGCAGGGCACGATGCTGGCGGGATTGTACGCGGGTACGGTGTCGGAGGGAAGGAAGATCACCATGGTGGTACCCGTCATCACGCTGACAAGCCCTTGCTTCACGACTCCCGCGCCGATCGCCCCCGCGATCTGGTCGATCGCACCGGTCACGACCTGCATGCCGTCATACTTACCAAGCTTTTTCGCGCTGGAATAAAGCTCTGGGAGCATATCGGGAGCAACGCCGATGAAATCAAGCATTTCCTCCCACCACGCGGCTTTATGAATGTCGAAATAGATGGTGGAGGATTGCAGCGTTTTTTCCGAGACGAATCTGCCCGTCATCTTGTAGAGGATCCAGTCCTCGAGCAAAAAGACCTTCTTTGTTTTTGCCCAGATCTCGGGCTCGTGTCTCTTGACCCAAAGCAGCTTGCAGGCGGGCCAGGTCGCGGTGATCTCGGGCTGACCCGTGACCTCGTAGACCTTCTGATTCCCGAAATGCGCCGTAATGATTTCCGCCTCCTCGGTGGCTCTGTTGTCGAGCCACACGATGGCGGGGCGAACGGGGGTTCCCCACTCGTCGGTCAGAATCAAGGTCTCGCATTGGGTGTCCACCGCAAGGGCGTCAACTTGCAACTCTGCCTTGATCTTTTCGATCTCGCCCTTCACGATTTCCCAATACTTCTCACCGTCAAACTCCACGATGTCTCCGTGAGCATCCAGTGTGTAGTCGGCGGTAAGCGATATTTTTTGTTCGAGAGATTCATTGAACACCGCGGTCTTTACGCTCGTGGTGCCAATGTCTATTCCCATAAAATTCATAGTTCAATTTCCTTTTTGATATGGCGTTGAAGTGTTCGCCAAGGTTACGCTTTGCGTAAATTATCTCATCTGCTGGAGATCGAAGTGGATGTCGTATTCTTTTTCCTCTTCGGTGTATCTGCGCTTGGTGTTGATCACCTCACCGTTGTTCCACTTTCTGTCGTTGACGTCCTCGGTCGTACCCATAATGGTGATGTTTACCTGACGGCGACGCGCGATGACGTGATCCCAGTCGATGAAGTAGATGTGTGCGAACAGACCCAGGTCGAGCTTGCCGTCCTTGATGGTAAGGGTCTCGCTTCTGCCGAAGAATACACTGCGGAGGTGACCGTCGGTGTTCATGGAGGAGTAGTCACCGGGCTCGTTTACGTATCTGCCGTACTGCGCGTGAATGGGGCCGGGGTGACGGTACTGATGCTCCTCAGCAAAGTCGGGGATCATCTTTCTCATAATATCGAGAAGGTCGTGCTGGAGGTACTCAAGGTCGAAGGTATCGATGTCGTGAGAGCATTCCTGAACCATAACGGAGCAGGTGGTGTGGTGGGAAACGATGGCAACGGTACCGTTCTTAATGCCGGAGTCCTCAACCATCTCAAGGATCTCCTTTCTGATGTCGTGGAAGGTGGGGATCCAACCTCTGGACTGAAGCTCGAGCTCTTTCTGATAAATCTTGAATTCCATGATAAAATTCTCCTTTTTGTTTTCTATAATTTTTATTTTTAATCAAATCATTTTTTGCGTTCCCAACGCGTCAGGGTGGGGAAGCGGTTTACTTGTTCAGCCGTTCGCCGACCGCTCCGCCCGGATGGATCAGCGCAAACTGCTCGTTTTGATAGTCGGTTTCCTCGATCAGCGCAGTCTGAAGCGCGTGGAAGATCATGCAGAGAGCTGTTGACGAGGTCGTTCCTTGAGAATTGTATTTGTCGGTCTCGCGGTTGACGTACTGCTTGATGACGACGTCCGCGCCCGTTGCCAGGGGAGACTCCGTGTTTTCGGTAATGGTAATTATCCGAACTCCCTTTCTCTTGCAGATGTCGAGAATGGGAAGCAGCTCCTTTGTCTTGCCGCCTCTGGATGCGAAGACCATCACGTCACCACTTTGCAGAAAGCCCATACCGCCGTGTACCGCCTCTGCGGGAGAGACGAACTTTGCGGGTTGCTCAATGCAACACATCAGGTGGGCAAAATGCTGGCAAAGAATCCCCGAGTGACCGCAGCCCGAAGCACCGATTCGGGGAGCGTTCTTGAGCAGCTCGACGGCGTTTGAAAAGGCCTCGTCGTCGAAATACTCGATCATGGTCTTGATGCACTCGTATTCGATCTCATAAGCCGCTTTTGCGGCAATCAATGCTTCTTTTTTCATGAGCACCGCCGTGTCTTACACGTGAAGCTCGTCCCAAGCCTTGCGGAGATTGTAGAGCATCTCCTCAACCATGGCGTAGGGATCGGCAGCCTTTAGAATTCCGCTGGTGGAGCCGGTTGCCTGCGCGCCCAGCTTGATGGTGTTGTAAACGTCCTGTCCGTTGGAGATTCCCGCGCCCTGGAGAACCATGATGTCGGGGTTGATCTCCTCGACGGTCTTGATCGTCTCGATCACGTAGTTGGAGTCGCTCGTGGTTCCCGTACCGATCAGCTCGGTGGGCTCTGCAACGATGAGATTGGGCGCCATATGCGCGATTTTCTTGACGTCCTCAACGGTGTCTGCGCAAACGATGGTGGCAAGACCGACCTCGTCGGCGCGGCGAATGGTCCGCTCCAGAGTCTCCATGTCGAGAGGCTTCTCTGCGTGGTTGAGCATCACGCCCTTCGCGCCCGCCGCCTTAACCGCCTCGGGAAGCACGCTTCCAAGTCCGCGTCCGGGAACGAGCGCATCCATGTGCTGAGCGAAAACAAGGATTCTCTCGGTGTTGTCTGCAAGTAGCTTGATGTCAGTGTACTGAGGGGTTACGATGACGTCAACGTCGTACTTCATTGCCGTTTTGTCGATGACCTTCGCAAGTGCCAGCATCGCGTCGCCCCAGATGATCGCCTTGGGACCAACCTCAAAAAAAGGAGGCTTGATGTCAAAATTTTTAAGCATAGTATCTCTCCTTGCATTTTGCATATTTTTTCATTTTAATTATACAAGCGCCGTCTGTGATTGTCAAGAAAAGCTTTCCTTCATCTTTCGCTTTTTTTTAATCGGAAATAAAATCGAAAATTTATTGACAGAAACGAAAGCATGTGATATAATGAACAAAAGAGGGAATCCCGAAATTTGAATCCAACCAAGGAGGCGTGTATGACTGCCGAACAGAGAAAACAAAAGATTCTTGACCTATTGAAAGAAAACGACTCGGTGCGCGTGACCAATCTCGCACGGCTTTTCGGCGTCAGTGAGGTAACCATTCGCTCCTATCTTGAGGACATGGAGAAGAAGGGCTTGCTCTCCCGCGTTCACGGCGGCGCGGTCAGCTCCTACAAGCCCTATTACAGCATGAATCTCAACCAGCGTCTGGAGACTAACCAGCAAGCCAAGGTGGAGATCGCAGAGCGCGTGGCAAGCCTTATCCACCCCAACGACACGGTTATGCTGAACGCGGGAACCACGACGCTGCTCGTGTTCCGAAGATTCCCCGCAAACTACAATCTGAGCATCGTGACCAATTCGATCTCCATCGCGCTTGAGGCAGCGGGAAATCCCAACTATAACGTGATTCTGGTAGGCGGATCGGTCAACACCAAATATCAGTTCACCTACGGAAATGACGCGGCCAAGCAGCTTCAGAAATATCACGCCGACAAGCTGATCCTCTCGGTGGACGGCATCGATCCCCATCAGGGATTTACCACCTATTACAACAAGGAAGCAACCGTGGACGTGGCAATGATCGAGCAGGCTGATTGTTGTATCATCGCCGCCGACCGCTCCAAATTCGGGCACAGCGCCTTCGCCAAGATCAGCGACCTCTCGGTTGCCGATTATATCGTCACGGACGGTCAGCTTTCCCAGGATATGACCGAGCATCTCAACGAAAAAGGCGTTACGATCCTTCATTCTTAAAAAAGAGGGTACATTGCGTCAGATCATAAAAGCCCCAGGAGAACACCCAACACCGGCGGTGCGGGGTTTGTTATAGGGGCATAA
>JAZSBE010000042.1:0-3637 GCA_045602215.1 Eubacteriales bacterium
AGATAGCCGCCGGGGATCTTGCCCGCAGCGTACATTCTCTCGTCAAAGTCAACCGACAGAGGCAGGAAATCAATGCCGTCTCTCGGCTTTTCGGATGCGGTCGCGCAGCAAAGAACTGCGGTCTCGCCGTAGCGGCAGAGAACAGATCCGTTTGCAAGACCTGCCATCTTGCCGGTCTCGATCACGAGGGGTCTGCCTGCCAGGGTGTACTTGAACACCTTGTAGTTGTTAAATACCATAGGGCTGCTGATAGGATTGGACATAACTTTTTTCCTCCATGAATTTTTTTGACATTCTTACGGAGGTTTAGCACTTAACGATGCCCCCGAACGCGTGGCTCGGAGCCATGGTTAACTGCTAATCCGCCCATAAGAACAGGTTTGGACTTGCTTACTTTTTCGGCGTTTTTTGCCGTTGTGCCCCTAAAAAGGCACAAAGGGAGCGGAGCAGTGACGCACGCCGCTGCTCTACTCCCGATGACTGCATTATCTTCTCAAGCCAAGCTTTGCAACGATCGCGCGGTAACGCTCGATGTCGTTGTTCTGCAGGTAGTTGAGGAGGTTTCTTCTGTGTCCGATCATCTTCTGAAGACCGCGGCGGCTGTGGAAGTCGTTCTTGTTTGCCTTCAGGTGCTCGGTCAGGGACGCGATTCTGTAGGACAGAAGTGCGATCTGAACCTCAGGAGAACCGGTATCTCCCTCGTGGGTAGCGTACTGCTCGATAATGCTCTGCTTTTCGTCTTTCAACATGGTTTTACTTCACCTTTCTATAATTTGGCGCCTGACTCAGCAATCGGTGGGTGAAGAACCGCGGAACTCTTCCGCAGTCGTGATCCGAAAACCGAGCGAGCGTCTTGTGATATTATACCACGCATTTTATTATTTGTAAAGCCTTTTTTCAAAAATATTTTATATTTTCTCAATTTCTTTGCTCAAAAATCGCCCTTTTTTCGCTCAGACCAGCAAAAACCGAACGCCCTCGAGGGAATCCTCGGCATCGGCGGCGGGCGATGTGGCGATCTTGTTGCGCGCGGTCAGCGTCGAGAGGGGGCAATGGTAGCGCTTGGCGACGCTCCAGAGGGTGTCGCGGCGGTCGGGATAGCAGACGGTGCTGACTGCACCTCTCGCCTTCCATTCCTCCCCGACGGCAGTACCCGAGAGCAGGGTGACGGTTCCCTTTGTCGAGAGGCTCATCGCCACCGAAAGCTCGGCGTCCACCGCGATCCGCTCGCCGTCCAGACGCGCGCGGCAGGAGATGACGTCTATGAATGCGTCGGTATCGCAGGGATTCTCTCCCCCGCCCTCGATCTCGTAGCGGAAGGGCACCTCAAACTCCTGCGCCGAGAGATCCTCGCCGTCCGACAGAATGGCGTGGAATCGGCATTTTCCAAGGAGGCGGTACTTCCCTCTCTCGCTCTCCACGCCCGTAACGGTCGCGCATCCGCTGAGATCCACCAAAGTGAGCCCCTGTCGGATGCCCGCCTCCTCGAGACTCATGGAGGTATTGACCGAGAAGTTCCCGTTTGCGCACTTGATGGGTCTGGTGACCTCCAGCGTGCGGTATTCGCACACCGTTTCGCGTTTTGTGGAATAGACGTCCTTCGGATAGGCGACCCTCGCGCGTCTCATTCCCTTGACCGCGAGCACGACCTCCACCTCGCACAGAATCCTGCCCTCGTCCACCGTGATGCGGATATCCGAGCACACCCCTCTCGCCATGACGTCGCAGTTGACCTCCATTCCCTCGGCGGGAACACTTTGGGTGAAGGGAATCTTTCTTAAAATTGCATACGGGGTGGCGTTTTCGCCTCCCTCGCGGCAGCAAAGGAGCTTGACGGCGACCTCTCCCCGACAGTTTGCCGCGCCGCTCCCTGCCGTCGCCTCCGAAACAAAGACCTGCCCCTCTGCAGAGATGACGCGCAACGTGTCATCCCCCTCGTCACAGATGATCTCGTCCGCCAAAGCAAACGCGTCGCTCTTTCCCTCAAACACCTCGGCGCACTCCACCTCGCCGCACAGTCTCTCCATCGAGCCGTCGTCTTCATACCCCTCGGTGGGCACTCTCGTGCCGAAAAAGCGCACACGTGCGCGCAATCTGCACTTTACCGACAGCTTTCTGGGTGCCATGACGCGTCCCGTCGTCTGCTCGGGCGTGCATTCCACCGAGCAGAGAATCCCCTCTCCCCCGTCAAAGTCGGACGGGATCTCCATAGGGGCGGAAAAGGCGTACTCTCCGCTCTGGTTGGCGCAGTACATCGCGCCGTCGTTGCCCGTATATAAAATACTGTAATCAATCCTTCCCGCACATTCCGCGCGTCCCCCTCCGATGTATCGGTCGGGGGGCATGACCGTCGCCCTCACGCGCAAAAGCCGCTTCATCTCGGGCTGGTAGTCGGGCAGGCTGAATTCCTCCGCCAGCTCGGTCACCACCTCGCGTACTCCCATCTCCGCCTGCATCCGCACTGCCATCACGCCCTTCTTTTCGTTTCTGTTCATATTCCCTTTCCCCTTCTCTTGTTTGCAGATTTTGGTACATTCTATGCGGCGATGGGGGATTTTATGAGAGGAGGAGGAAAGACCTTGGGAGGGGGAGGGCTTCTTTTGAAAAGAAGCCCTCCCCCCCCCAAACCCATCCCCCTCTCAAGAAACTTCCCAAAGCTCCCGTACCGACACGGACGGGAAGCTTTGGGAAGTTCTTTTTATGGGTGGGTGTGGTTGGCGACGGCCGGAGCTTGCTTCTTGTCATAATCTATTTTAGGTTAAATATTGATAACCTGAAACAGATTATTGTATAATGATAAAAAAGACGGGGGGGTATGAAATCATGTATCCAAGACTGAGAGACCTGCGCGAGGATCGCGACATGAATCAAACGCAACTGGCGAAAATACTTGGAATGTCGCAAACGGGATATTCCAAATACGAAACGGGCGAAAACGATATTCCCACCTCCATTCTGATTCAACTGGCAAGGATCTACAACACCAGCATTGATTATCTCTTGGGCGAAACCGACAACCCTTCGAGATATTGATGTGGAAAGACCTTGGGGGAGGAGTTTCTTTTGAAAAGAAGCTCCTCCCCCAAAGCCCCCACTTCAAGAAACTTCCCAAAGCTCCCGTACCGACACGGAACGGAAGCTTTGGGAAGTTCTTTTTGAGGGGAAAAACGAAAAAAAGCAACCCGTAGGAGCGACCATCAGTCGCCCGCAACAAAAAGATTTTAATTTATTATGGGCGGGAGACCGATGGTCTCCCCTACAAGTAAATTTGTTATTTTCCGCGCATCCAAACAAAGGAGGGCGCACGATGTTCGCACGCCCTCGATTGGGTTGGTTATTCCTTTTCCACGGAAAGCTTTGGGGGTTCTTAGGGGACTTTTACGAAAAGTCCCCTAAGCCGGCGCGGACGGCGTCCGCGACCTTAATCAGAACATCCCGCCGTTGAAGCGTTCCTGAATCTTGTAGAAGGCGATATAGCCGCCGATGATTCCGAGGAGCGCGATTCCGATCCCGACGAGGGAGCAGAGGAGCACGGGCTTCACGAGGAAGAGCACGCCGCAAGCGATCGCGGGAGCCGCCATGCAAGCGGTGGCGATTCCGAGCGCCTTGGTATAGCCGCGCACGTCACGCACGCTGC
>JAZSBE010000043.1:0-23902 GCA_045602215.1 Eubacteriales bacterium
TACATAATAGTGGTTTATGTACGCGCGATTTTATTATCTTTACAATAAAAAAATTATATAATGGTAACCAGTTGTTGGCAAAGGACAAACAACCCAAGCCGTATTCAGTAAATTGCTTTTTGCAAACAAAAGAAAAACTCCCGAACCTATATAGATTCGGGAGTTTCTTGGTGCCGGTGACCGGGGTCGAACCGGTACGGTATCGCTACCACTGGATTTTGAGTCCAGCACGTCTGCCAATTCCATCATACCGGCGTACAACGTTACTATTATAGCATACTCTTTTTCAAAAATCAAGCACTTTTTTTATTTTTTTTCCTTTTTTTAATTTTTCCTTTTCTCACATTCCGAAAATTTTGCCCCGTGCATATATTGCTAATAAATCCATGAAAAGGAGAACCCTATGGACAGAGAAATGCAACGGCAACCACTCCCACAGTCCTCGGAAAATCCGCCCCCCGAGGGCACGGGATACCTCATCATTCACGTCACGACGGCAGGAGGGGCGATCCCCCTGGAGGGCGCAAAAATTGACGTGCAGAAATACGAAAAGGAGTCCGAGAGTGCGCCTGCGACACGCGGCGACACGATCGCCTCACCCGTGTCGGGGATCGACGGAAACACCGTCCGCATTCCCCTCACAGCGCCCCCAAAGATCCTGTCGGAATCCCCCGGGAACGGCACGCCCTACGCCCTCTACACGGTCAACGTCACCCTCGACGGCTACAATTCTCAATCCTTTGCGGGCATTCCCATCTTTGACGGAATCACATCCATTCAGCCCGTGATCCTGGTTCCCCTTCCCGAGAACGGCACCACCGGACTCCCACGCCCCGATTCCGTCCGCTATTTTGAGGGAATGAACCCCGAATTATAAAAAGAAAGGAGAACGCCATGCCAAACACCCCAACCATTCCGCAAAGCATCACCGTGCATCTGGGTGCGCCGGGCAGTCAAGCCGAAAACGTCACCCTGCCTTTCCTCGATTATATTGCGAACGTTGCCTCCAGCGAGATCTACCCCACCTGGCCCGAGAGTGCCATTCGCGCCAACATATACGCGCAGATCTCCTTTGCGCTCAACCGCGTCTACACCGAATACTACCGCACGCGGGGCTTTGACTACGACATCACGAACTCCACGGCATTCGACCAGTCCTTCGTCAACGGTCGGGAGATCTTTGAAAACATTCAACAGATCGTGGGAGAGATCTTTGACAGCTATATCCGTCGGGAAAACAGCGTCCAGCCCCTGTTCGCGCAATACTGCAACGGAACCACCGTCACCTGCGAGGGGCTTTCCCAGTGGGGCTCGGTGGAGCTTGCCAATCAGGGCTACACCCCCTTTGAGATCCTGGAGTACTATTACGGCGACGATATTGAGCTGGTGCAGGACGTTCCCATTGAAGCTCCCGGCGAGAGCGCGCCGAGCGTGCCTCTCCGTCTGGGAAGTGTGAACAACGACGTGCGGACGGTCCAAATCCGTCTCAACCGCATTTCAAGAAATTATCCGTCCATTCCCAAGATCCCGATCGCCGACGGGATCTTCGGGACAGACACCGAGGCGGCGGTGCGGAGATTCCAGGAGATCTTTGGGCTGACCCCCGACGGGATCGTAGGGAGAGCCACGTGGTACAAAATTCAGAACATCTATATCGGGGTCAAGCGGCTGACCGACCTCTCGGCAGAGGCGATCCGGTTTGACGAGATCTCCCAGCAGTTCCCCGAGGTTCTGCGCGAGGGAGACAGTGGCATCGGCGTTGCCAATCTCCAGTATTACTTGGACTTTCTCTCGGCATATTACAACACCATTCCCCCCACCGCGATCGACGGAAGCTTTGGCACGTCGACCCGCGCGGCAGTGGAGGCGTTGCAAAGAACCTTTGGTCTTCCCGTGGACGGGATCGTGGGAGAGGTGACGTGGAAGGTGCTTTACGACGCCTATCTCGGCATCGTCCGCACCGTCCCCTTGCAATACGTGGAGGGCGTCATCGTTCCCTATCAGGGCGTGGTTCTGCGGCAGGGGGCGGACTCGGAGGGGGTGCGCCTGCTCCAACAGTATCTGAACTATATCGCGCGCACCTACCCCTCGATTCCCACCGTCAACCCAACCGGCTATTTCGGGCCTCGAACCGAGGAGGCGGTGATTGCCTTTCAGAACGAATTCGGACTGGAGCCAACGGGCACGGTTGGCGCGATCACGTGGGGCGCGATCACCGAGCGATACGAGACGCTTTTCCTTGGCTCGCAGTTAAACGACGGACAGTACCCCGGCTATGAGATCGGCGTTTGAAAGGAGAGATGTTATGCCGCAATATGAAACCGAGGCGCAAGCCATTCAAAAATTGCAGACCTACCTTCGCCAGCTTTCCTATCATGACGCGAGCATCAAGGCTCCCCCGATTAACGGAATCTTTGACACCGACACGCGTCAGTCGCTGATGGATTTTCAGGCGTCAAAGGATCTGCCCCAAACGGGTGTTGCCGATCAGCGGCTGTGGGAGCTGCTTTACGCCACCTACCGTACGTCCGTCGCGCAAAATTCTCCGCCCGTTCGTATGGAGATCTTCCCCCTGCTCCCCCTCGATGCTGAATTTCGGAAGGGGGAGGAGGGCTTCGTCATCACCGCACTTCAATGGATGCTTCGCGAATTAGAAGCGAAATACGGCTTTCTTCTCCCCATCGAGGTCACGGGAATCTTTGACGAGGTCACCGAGGAGGCGGTCAAGATTTTTCAGAAGCAGAATGCCCTCCAACCGAGCGGGGTCCTCGATCGCATGACCTGGAACGAGATTGCCGATCAGTATAACGTCCTCTTTTCGGGATTTCCGATTGAATAAAAAAGATCCAGACCGCCTCGGCGGTCTGGAAAATCATTCAGTTATGCCCTCTCACGCCAACCCCTTGGGCAGCGCGGTTGCGGTGTCTCCCTGATGCGCATCGTAGCCGTATTGAATCACGCGGAAGCTACCGTCATCCTCGTATTCTGCAATCGAGACCGAAGCATTGGTCGCCCACGGAACCTTTGCCATGTCCTGCGGGTCAAATCCAAACCACTTGCACCCCAACGCGCGCGCAGGGGTTGCGTGGCTGAAGAGCGCGATACATTCTCCGCGATGCAGAGAAACCAGCCGCTCGACCTCGCGGTTGACGCGATGGTAGAGTTCATTCACGGACTCTCCCCCTTCGGGGTGCGCCCGTCCGAGATCCTCCAGCCACAGGCGGTAGGAATTGGGATAGTCGCGCATGAGCACCTCGTAGGGCTTGCCCTCCCATTCCCCCGCGCAGATCTCGCGCAGGGCCTTGTCGGGGGTCACGTCCAGCCCAAAATGCTTTGCCGTCGGACTTGCCGTTTCCATCGCGCGGTCCAAGTCACTGGCATAGATATGAGAAATGGGAAAGGCGCGCAAATAGTCTGCCGTGCGGATCGCCTGCTCGCATCCCAAGGGCGTCAGCCTCGTATTCCCTTGCCCCGTGAACACCTTTGCCAGATTGCTCTCGCTCTGACCGTGTCTGACAAAAATCAGCGTCGTCATTCCCAAACCTCTCCTTTGCGACATTTCTCGTTTTTATTATACCACCTTCCCGCAAAAATGTAAACAACAATTTCGTGGGAAATCACTTTTTTTGATTTAAGACTGGACAATTTGTCAAAATTCTGTTATAATAGATGTATTCAAAAAAGCCTTGATGAAAGCGGGAAAGGAGGGGGAATGAAGTTGGCTTCCAAGCGTCACAAATTAGAAAATTTCATGCACGCGGATATCGCCATTCTCTTTGCCGCCGCACTCTTGCTCGTGGGCTTTTTCGCGCACGAATGGAGACCCGAGCTTCTTTCTCTCCGTGTTGGAACGGCGCAATTCTGGCGTTGCGCCTATCTTCTCATCGTCTCTATCGTTGCCTACCTTGGCGGCGTGCTTCTGAAAAGTCGAAGCGGAAAGAATCTTCTCCCCTTCTTGTTTCTCCTGTTTCTTTTCTTGTATCTATACCTGATCGCGTCCCTGACGCTGTTCGATCAAGGACTGCGACTGGATGAAAACCGTCTGCTTGACAGAACGCTGACTCCGCGTGAATATTACCTCAAGTGGTTCGTCAATTTTCACCCCTTTGAGAGCATTTACACCGTCTATATCCGCGGCACGCTGGACGGATACGTGAGCACGCGCTACGCGATTCTCAATCTCCTCGGAAACCTCTGCGCCTTTATGCCCCTATCCATTCTCCTTCCTGCCCTCATTCCCTGTATGCGGCGGTGGTATTGCTTCTTGCCCGCCGTTCTTCTCACGGTGGTGGGCGTAGAAGGGCTTCAATACTGGCTGATGGTGGGCTCCTGCGACGTGGACGACGTGATCCTCAACGTTGGCGGCGCGATGATCCTGTATCTCGTATTGCTCATTCCCCCGATCCGCCGCTTCATGGAGCGGTTTTGGACGGGTGAATTTCAAATCCTCAAATAACCCCCAAAGGCGTCAAACGCAACTGCGTTTGACGCCTTTTTCTGTTTCATCACTCTTTTCCATAAACAAAAGCATCAAGGAATAGATGATGGTGGGATAGGTGTTAAAGAAAAGCACGTCCAAAAGCGAGAAGCTCACGAGCCCTAGAATAGAGATCCCCAAGAACGTCTTGTAGGGTGTTCGATTCTTGCAGACCATAGAAACGGTACAAGCGCGATGATACACATATGCCGTCAAGCCGACCAAACCGCAGGACGCAAGAAGCTGAATCGGGGTGTTGTGGTAGAGATAGGGGTAAACGTCCTTCTGCCAGCCGCCGTAATCGAAGGGGGCGTAAAAGCCTGCTCCAAAGATGGGATCCCCCCGAAAATAGTTCCATCCGATGCGCCATTTTTCGTACCGTCCGTTATCGTCAAATCCGTATGCAAGATAGTTTTGGAAGATGGCAGAAAGCTTGTCCCAAAGCAACACCGTCAAAGCCAGTCCAAGGACGGCAAGGCAACCGATCAGGATGCGGTTGTTCCTGCGATTTTTACCGCTCGTCACGAGCACCCAAAGGCAGAGTGCCAGCACGATCGTGCCAAACAACAACGCCCCTCTGCTCTGTGAGAGGATGATGCAGACGTACTCCAGCAGTCCAAGCCCAAAATAAAGCCAGCCGCGCGGATGCGAATGGGCAAACCAAAAGCACACGGGCACCAGAAACACCAGCATCCCCCCGATGGCACTCCAGATCCCCCACCCCAGCATGACGCTTTCCTTTACAACGGCGCCCCCCTCATCCAATCGAATGCTCCCCGAGAGGTATCCGAGGAGTAGCTCTGCACAAATGATCAGCCCGAGGAACAACAGACACGTCATAAAATATTCCATCGTCCCCGCGTCAAAGCGGACAAACGCCGCAAAGAGGACGTACACCAAGAGCAGGGAGAGCAAAAAGGAGATGGGATAGAGGGTATCCGCAAACGTGTAATGGCGCGAAAAAAAGCCGTTGAAAAGAAGTCCGCCGCAGAAGACCGCCATCCCCCAAAACGCCTTTCCCCGCCACGCGATGGGGTTTCGATTCCCATAATGCTTGAAGATAAACCATCCAATGGAAAAGAGGAATACAAGGGCGAGGATGGCGGTCAGCGTCAAGGGGATCGGCTCGGTGTAAAACCTGCTGTAATACGGCACGTTGGGCGAATGCTCTAAGGGAATCAGCAAAATGAACGCCATAAAGGGCATCATCAGAAAGCGCAGATCACAGGACACGTAACAACCGAGGGATGCAAGCAGGAGCATCAGTCCCCCAAACACAAATTCCTGATATCCTCCAAAGAGCATTCGATCTCCCACGTAGAGCGTCGTATGCCCCATGAGAACCAAGGCTGACACCGCCAAGATATACCGTTTACTCGCGTAAAACTCGCGCAACCGTTCGATCTTTCCTTCTTTCATATCAGAAGAACCCTTTCATCACGTTCAGATTATCATGGAAAACAGACTCAAGCGCGTAGGTCTCCAACTCTTTGTATGCAACCGCGCCTACGCCGAGCCGCTCTTCCTTAAGTGCCTTTTCAACAAGGGTGCAAAACGCCGCCTCGTCTCCGACGGGATACCGTCGGTCAGGATATTCACGCAACAGATCTCTCTGGCCCTTGCAGTCGGAAAGAACCATAGGCAGGCCGCACGCCATCGCTTCCATGACGTTGAACGGAAGCCCCTCCACGCTGCTGGCAGAGACGTAAAGATCGGTGAGTGCCAAATAGGGCAAGATCGGCTCACGGTTGCCCAAGAGGAGCACGTGATCCTCAAGTCCACGCGCCCTGATCTCTGCTTCAAGCGCGGCGCGCGTCTCCCCCTCCCCGACGAGCATCAACCGAACCCCAATGCCCTTTTCCCGCAGTCGGGCGATGCAACGGATCAAAAAGCCTTGATTTTTTCGTTCACTCAATTCCCCCACGTAGGTGAGCAATGCTCCCCCCACGGGGGCAAGGCTTTCACGGAGCAAACGGTCGGGTGAGACGCGGTCTTGACCAAGCGTGTACCCCATTCCTCTGAAAAAATGAATTCTTCGCTTTGCAAGGCGGTATTTTTGGGCGATCTCGAAATCTGCCTCGTTCATGACCGCGATCTCATCGGTATACCGCGCGGCAAACCGCTCGCACAGAAGCATTAGTCTCTCCCTCATCCCCTTTGTGGGCAGGTCAAACAAATATCCGTGAACAATATTCAGCACCGCAGGTCGCCGTCGCATACCGATCATTGCCGCGCGAACGAGGAACGCCGCCAAGGAGGTGTTGAGGATCACGCCGTCGAAACGTCTGCGTCGAAGAATCGCTCTGATCGACCGTATCGCCCAAAAATTTCGCAGGCTGAAAAAACGTTTCTCAAAGGGGAGCTCGTAATCCACCCCCGCTCCATTTGCCATGGTGAAAAGGTCAAATTCTGCTTTCAATGCCTCCATGTATGCTCTATGAAAGCGGCGCAGGTGCGAGGCAGTTGACGCGACGTACAAAAGCGCGGGGCGCGCCTCTGCCCCTTCAGTCATCTGGTGTTGGATTCTCTCTTTTTTCATGATGCGCCTCCGACCGCTTTGCATAGGTTTCCTGCCGATTGACCGCCTTAAAGGGGGTCAGGAGCAGAATCCAAAGATCGCGCCAGATGCTCCAATGCTCAATATAGTTGATGTCCTCCTCAATCCGATCGGCGATCGAGGTATCTCCCCGTAGCCCCTTGATCTGCGCCAGCCCCGTGATGCCCGGTCGCAGGGTGTGTTTGAGCATATATAGTGGGATCTCCTTCTTGAATTTCTCCACGTAGAACGGGACCTCCGGGCGCGGCCCTACAAGGCTCATGTCCCCCTTGAGAACGTTGAAAAACTGCGGCAGCTCGTCCAACGCGAATTTGCGGATAAACGCGCCAAAGCGTGTTTTTCTCGGGTCTCCCTCGCTCGACCATCCCGTCTCTTCCGAATCGTTGACGCGCATGGAACGGAATTTATACATGGTGAAAGGACGGTTATTCTTTCCAACTCTCGTCTGACGGAAGAAGATCGGTCCCGGCGAAGAAATGCGGACGCCAATGGCAATCAAGATCATCAAGGGAGAGGTCAAAAGGAGCAGAATCAAGGCTCCCGCGACATCCATTCCCCGCTTGAGGAGCTGGTTGGCGGGGTTATCCAAGGGATTGCTCCGAATGTCGATCAGCGGAAGGTTGCCCACCCCTGTCACCTGTCTCGGCGCTCTGAAATATCCGCAGATCGCAGGAACGAACAAAACCTTACAGCAATTGTCGTTGCAGACGTCAATGTACCTTGTAATCACCCTCTTGCGGACGGTTTCAAACGCCATGACCACCTCGTCCGGACGAAACTCCTTGATGATCCGATCGAGATCCGCAGTCGTGCCGAGGTGCGCGAGGCTCTTGATACTCAGATTCCCAACGTATCCGATCACCGAGTAGCCAAAATGCGGATTTTGCTCGATCTCCTCCATATAACTCTTCACCATCTCCCCGCTGTCCGTCACGATCAAAATATACTTGACGTTCCTTTGTCTTGACCGCACCCGTCGCAAAAAGGTCATCAGTGCGAGCTTCTTCGTGGCAAGAAGGAAAAAGCTGAGAAGCTCGGACCAAAACAGCCAAGCAAGATAATGGGGATATTGCTGTCTTGCAAAAATCAAAATCAATACCGTACAGATTCCGGCTATGAGCAAATTGACGAGAAAAATACGGCTGATAAAATAGATTCGCCCCTGAGTTCGCATGGGCTTGTAGACGTTGTAGGTGCTGTACAGAAAGGAGCATATCACACTCAAAAGCCCCGCGATCAAAAGAATGATCGACCTCTCCAGGAGAAAATTGGTGCGATACCATATCATCACGCATTGATAGGCAACGGCGATGGAGAAAAAATTCAGCGCAAAGTCAAGCACCCGATCGATCAATTGCAGGACAAACAGATTTTCCTTCATATTTTGGCGCACGGCAGTTCCCGTATTCCCTTCCTTTTTATTTGACAGACGTCATTTCAGCCGAAATGATCCTGATACCTCTAATCTATCATTTTCCCCAATCGGATGCGACAAAATGCAAGGATATGTAGAAAAACAAAAAAAGACTGTCCCAAAAAATTGGGACAGTCCAAAAAATATTTTTTAGTTTGCAAGACCGGACTGCTCGATACCCTGTACCAAGAACTTCTGTCCGAACGCATACAGAACCACCAGCGGAGCGATGATGACAAGGCCCCAAGTATTTCTGATTGCAGAGATGTAGAGATCCCTTCCGGCGAAGTCGTCGAGACCGACGCTCAGAGAAGCCGGAATCTGGGTATACAAGTCAACCAACATGAGGTTTTCGGTCTGGCTTGTGAAGAACAGTCCCTTGTAGAACTGGTCGGTCCACTGCCAGCAGAAGGAGAACATGAATACCGTGATCAACATCGGAACGGACAGAGGAAGAATGATCTGAACGAAGGTACGGAAGGTTCCCGAACCGTCCATGTATGCGGATTCTTCCAATTCATCGGGAATACCGCGGAAGAACTGACGCAACAGGAAGATATACAGACCGTTCTTGAATGCAAGTCCGCTCAAGGAGAGCAGTGCCATGGGGAAATAGGAGTTCAGGAGATTGATGCCGTTGACACCAATATCCATCTTCACTCTGTAATCGGTGTAGGCGCGTCCGCCACTACTGAGCTTGGTGTACTCAAAGAGCTCAATCTTATCGGGAAGAACGTTGAGGCTCTCGAAGAATGCTGCAACACCCTCGCCAAGCTCCATGATGTTATGTCCGAACATTTGGATTCCGCCGCCCTTCAAAAGGCGAACGATTCCGAGGACGTCGAAATAACGGAAGCCAAGGAACATGGAAGAACGCAGCGTCTGGTGAGGCACGATCATGGTGAGCATGACCAGCATAAAGATCAGATTTCTGCCCTTGAACTTGAACTTTGCAAATCCGTATCCGATCAAAGCGCACACGAGTGTCTGGAAGACACCGCAAAGCAGCGCCATCAGGAAGGAGTTTCCAAACGCATTCCAGAAGCCCTCGTAGGTAAGGATCGCCTCATAGATTTCAAGCGTAAAGTTTTTTGGGATCAGTCGAACCGTTACGTCAACAAAGTCGTTTCTCGACATGACCGAACCTGCGATCTGTGTCAGGAAGGGGAACAGAACGACGTAGGAAATACCAATCAGGAGCACCAATCTGAAGATCCACCATACGATATTGCCCAGGAAGTAAAGGTTGAGGAAACGAGCTTTGAGTCTTTCCTTCAAAGGAGATCTCTCAAAATCCGCACGGATCTTGTTTTTGGATTCCTTTTTGATAACAGTTTTATCTAAATTCTGTGTTTGATTCATCACGCGCTACCTCCTTTACTCAGATTTACGCTGGTAGAAAACGAATGCAGAAAGCACCGATGCGATGACTGCAACGATTGCAATAACGATCATAAAGTAGATCCATGCCATTGCCGCGCTTCTTGCAAATCCGTCCTGCTCATTCCATACTCTGGAAATCTTGGACATAACGACGTTGCTCTGCGTGGTGAACGAGTCAATAATCGTATAAACACCGTTTACCAGAATCATGGGAGTGATCATCGGGAAGGTGATCTTCCAGAAGGTCTCCCAAGGCGTTGCGCCGTCGATCTTACTGGACTCGTAGATCGCAGGAGAAATCGACTGCAGGGACGCCAAGAAGATCAGCATCTGTACGCCCGAGCGGTTTACAATACTGAAGATATTGTTGATCGCCTTGGTAACGTAGTCAACCAGTCCGGTTCCCACCTTCATATTTGCAAAAAGCTTCTGAAGGTCCATCGAGGAGACCAGCTCTGCAGAGCTCTGACCGCTACCGTCGTTCATTCCCTCCTCCATCGCGCCTGCGTTGAGGTTGGACGATGCAATGTTCTCCATGATACCGGTAGAAAGAATAACGGGAATGAAGAAGATCGCACGGAATGCGCCTCTACCTGCCATCTTCTGGTTCAGCATCACTGCCATGAACAAGGAGAAGATGATGATTGCGGGAATATCAAACGCCATCTGCATCAGACCCGACACGAGTGTTTGAGCAAACTCTGTGTCCGTACGCAATGCGTAATCGTAGTTTGCCCAACCGATAAAGGTCGTCGTGTAACCCTTATCAATCACAATCTTACTGAAGCTGAAGACGATGGACTCGCAGATCATAGGAAGATAGATGATCGCGAATCCGATCAGGAACGGAAGGATGAAGAACCATCCTGCGCGTGCCTTACGGCGCTCAAGGGATGCAATTTTTCTTTTCTTCGGCATAGCTGCCTTTTCAACTTGGTTTGTCATATTGCACCTCCTTCAGTCATGCTTGGGCAGTGGGTACAATGGTGTACCCGCCTGCCGCTACCGTGTAGACAACCTTGTTGTAGGTGACTGTCACGGCATAGTTGTTGTAGTTCAGAATGAACGTCTTCTTTGCTACCTTCTGACCGTTTGCATCGATGTCACCGTAGGTCACGGCAACAACGTTGTTATTGGTCACGCTGTAACGGTTGAGCTCAACCGTTTCCTCGTCAACGAGGGTTTCATCACTTTCGACCTCGACCTTCGGCACGTACTTAGCGGTGTCCTTGATCTGTGCGAACTCCTGCGCGATGTTAGCGTCGGTGATCACGTTGTCGATCACGTAGTTCACAAACTTGTCAAATGCAGCCTCGAAGGTTGCGCATCCGACGAAGGAAATGCCCGTAGAACTCAGCTTATCGCTCAAGGTGTTCAAATGAACGGTCAAATCCGTGTTGGCCTGAGCCGCGAGCTTCTCTGCCAGATAAGCCTCTGCTGCAGCAAGAAGGGTCTCTGCCTCAGTAACCTGATACTCTGCAGCCGTTCCTGCTCTGGAAGCAATCAGCTCCTTATACTCGGTCAGCTGATCCAGCACTGCCTGCGCCTTCTCGAACTGATATTTCAGCTCGGTATAGCCCTTCCAAACGTCTGCCATTCTGCCCTTATCATCGAGCGAATTTGCAAGCAATCTGCGGATCGTCTTGACAAGGCTGTCATTGAGAGAATCAACCTCTGTCAGGGCGTTATCGATCAGAGTCTTGTACTGACGAAGAGCCATTCTTGCCTCAACGACCTCTGCGGTCTTGTTGTAGCTCTCAAGCTCTTCCTTTCTCTTCGCTTCCTCTTCTGCCTTCAGGAGCTCCTCCAGCAGATCGCGATCCAGCTCGTCAATGTCAAGAACACGCTCGGTCAGGAACAGTTCTCCGTCGTCTCCTCTATCGTCATAGTTGAGGAACTTGTGGTCAATGATCAGACTGGTCTGAACGTCGCTCAACACATCGTTGAGCTGGTTGTAGTATGCAACTACGTCCTCTTTCCAAATGTCGTAACGGATGGAGTAGTGCTGGCTCAGGAGCGGATCCTCCTTCAGCTCGGAGGTATTCCGATAGGACAGTACGAAGTACATACCTGCGCCGTTTTCGATCGCCTTCAGGATCGCATAATCGGTGTCACCCTCGGTGTTCAGAGGCGTTCCTGCGAACTGTACGTATCCGTGAAGCACCGCGCCAAGGAACGGAACGGAGCAACTGGATTTTACAAAACGGCTGGAATCCAGATCCAGATTGAGGATGTGGTCAACGTAGCTCCAGGAGTAAACGTTTCCACCGTCGGTCATGAGGCTGTAGCTCTGAGACAAGGTGCTCAGCGCCTTTTCAGTGAACTCCTTGCTATCCTCACGGTTGTAAGGATCATCTTCATCAAAGTCAGAGTTGAGCGCAGTTCCCAAGGATGCGACCGACATAGAATCGAGGCCGAACTTGGAGTACTGATCCATCAGCTTCTCGTAGAACTTGCTGTAACGGGAAGGAGAAATCGCAAGCTGGAAGAAGCTTACGTATTTCTGCTGCGTTGCACTGTACTGTCTCTTGGAGGTGTAACGGTTGTCAATGGTCTTAACGCCGTCCTTCTTCAGATTCAGCGCATCAAACGCGGTATCGTTGCTGATGTACGCGAAATCGAAATCGGGGTACAGACCAATGTTCCGATCATCCTCTGCTTCATTGATGCTCTTTGCCTGCTCAACCAAATCGGTAAAGCCTGCCTTGCCGCCAACTGCCTTCTCCCACTTCACAGAGGAAGGAACGGTTGCGTACATACCGCCGTTGGCAAAGCCCGTCATCTTGAAGTTGATGTTCCCTGCCCCCTGCGCGGAAAGTTCATTATACATGGTGAGAATGTCCTCGAAGGTCGTCAGAGGAGTCATCACGTTTACGGGAAGCGTTGCAATGGTCTGCTGTGTTTCAAGCGCGCCAAACACCTCCATGTAAAGAGGAATATCCTTTTCAACGTCCTCTTCACTCAAGCGAGAAAGCGTGCCGTTCTTAACCAGATAATTTCTGTACGCCTCAGCCATTCCAAGCCAGGAAGCATCGTCACCGCCAAGCATCTGATAGTGGATCTTGATATTTCCGGTGTACTTACGGTTGGACACGACAGTCCACATACTACTACTGGTTACCGAAATCGCATCCGCAAGATCATAGGAATCCTTCGGTTTCGGATTAAAATAGTTTCTGACCGTTGCATAGTCACTGACCGCACCTGCATGGTATGCTTCCAGCTCGCCCAGAGACTCACCGGACTCAATGATCGCAACGTATCCGCGAGAATAAACTTTCTCTTGGAAATCAATTTTCTTTACGCTCGGCTGTGCGAGGAACTCCTCGATCTTTTCGAGCGATTTTACCGTACCCGACACGGTTTCCGTTACGGTACGCTTGTTTCCGCTCTCGTCGGTCGTTTCATAGGTATAGGTGTAAATCTTCTCCTCAGCAACCGTTCCGTAAACGGGAACGCGGATCGCCTTCTGATATTTACCTGAGATCTGATGGTATGCATAGTCGATACCGTAGATCTTACCCTTGACCTTGTCTTCCTTTGTCAGATCGAAGTCGTACAAGGTTCCCGATCCGTCGGGATAGAAGTTATAACCGTCGTTCTTGGTGTTTCCTGCGCCCATGTACGGGAGAATGCTGATGCTCTCCAGCGTATAGGCAGAAGCGTCATAACGCAAGCTGTTGCAGGGCATACGAACCGAGAGACCGGTGTCGTCCAAGGAATACTCCAGCGCGAGCTTGAAGACAGGGTTGTTCTCGTCCTCAGCAACGTAGCCGGTGGTTTCGTGGTCGATATCCATCTGCTCAAAGGAATAGGTATCCGCGCAGTGGTCCTTAATGAGCCCCTCCATGAAGTTGAGAATAACATTGGTTTCTGCCTTGTCACTCAACACATAAATCGGCATCTGCTTTGTAATCGGGAACTGCTTATAAAGCTCTTCTCTCGAAGTTGTCGTATATTCGGGAGACGCGGGATCCTTGAGCATATACTGCTGGATCAATCGATCCTTTTCGTAGGAATCCAGTTCCCCCTTCTTGACCGCTTCCTCCAGAGGAGCCACGATCAATTCCTCAAAGGATGTCTTGGGAATCCATCTCGGAACGAGCTTGCGGAATTCCTCACGTCCGATGGTGTATTCCACACGGACGCCGTTCTTGATTCTGGAGACGCTGATCTGACCTCTCTGTGCGGCATCCGTGAAGCTGTACAGCTTCTTTTCGGTGTCGTTATCAAAGAACGTAATGATGATCTGAGACATCAGCTGCTGCTTCTTGGTATCCTCAGATCCCTTGGAGCTTGCGACATCGTAGGGGTTGGAGAACAGAATGTTATCGGTTCCGCGCTCACGCAACGCAATCTCTCCGGTTTCCTCCTCTACGTAAAGATCATACTTGTCATTCTTGAGCATGATCTCCATATCATTCAGCTTTGCCTCGGGAGTTGCGTACTTGGTGTTCTTTACGTAATGGTCCACCAGTTTCGTTGCGAGGTCGACCTTATCCTCTGCAGCTCCTACAACCAGAGCAAAGGTACTAAAGGTCATCAAGACAGCTAAGAGTGTCGTAAATATTCTTGTTTTCAAATTCATTTTCTTACCTCCTATCTGCCTTTATACACGATACTGAATCTCGGAGACCACGTTGGTCACGAGACTTACCAGCTTGGTGAGCAGCATGCTGAACAGGAGTGCAATAAAGATGATGCACGCCATTGCAACAATGGTACCAAGGATGGTAATGATGTTTTTGAACATGGGATAATCGTGCGTCACCATGGTTCCTGCAATCAGGAGCAATCCGACCCAGATAAATGCGAGCGTGCCAACGAAGGTCACGAGAGACGCCTCGGTGGTGGTAACCCAGTTCGAAGCCAGGGTTGCCGGGATAATCAGCATCGGCAGAGGTACAAGACAGTAGGAAACGGCAACAAAGATATCCTTGAAGCTTCCCTCACCTTCAAACAAGGTGGTCAAGCACCAGTTTGCGAGCACAAACAGGAACACAGGCACCAATACCGAAATGATCTGTGTGAAGATCGTAGCGGTCGCACGGGTAGGATTGAGCACGTATCCCTGTCCGACGCCCTGATAGAAGAAGGTCAGGACGGTAGCGCCCAGGAACACGAGAGCTGCGCGGACAGATCCGCGGTGCTCATGCTTGAGGTCGTAGAATCCGTCAAACGGATGGAAGATGATATGGAATCCAAAGAGCAATTCCTCGCCGAAGGACTTTCTTGCACGTCCGTCAACCGCAACGCGCTTGTTGACCTTGCCGGCGTAGCCAAAGAATTTCACAACGAGGATGATGGCACCGATGATCAGCGCAAGGATCAGAAGGATCCAGTCTGCCATCCACTCCTTACGAACTTCCTTGTAAGAGTTGGACCAGTTTTCCGTATCGTATGCGGTTTCGAAATACTCGAGAGACTCTGCATACTTACCGCTGCGGTACAGCGCGTTACCGATTCCGACGTATGCTGCGTCGAAATTGGAGTTTCTCTGAAGCACCGATTCCCAACACTCGATTGCGTAGTTGTAATCCAGATTGTTCTCTGCCGCAATCGCATTGATCAGCATATCACCGTACTTGGTGCGTTCGTAAACGACGATGGAGCCTTCGTTACCCTTATCCAGAGCCAGGAGAACGTCTCCCTGGTAGCAAATCGCCTCGATACTGGTGATACTACCCAGCATCAAGCCCTTGTCACCAAACGCGAACAACAGATTTCCGTTGAAGTCGTAGGTGTAGATCTTCTGACGCTTCTCGTCGATGATCGACCAGGTGTCCTCGGGACCAACCGCAACGTCGGTGATCTTGGAAACGCCCGAGATATCGTCGGTCTTATCCTTGGAGAAGTCAATTTCTCCTGCAGGCGGCCAGAAGCCGTTTCTTCTCATGATCTCCTCGCCCGCGGGGTTGAGCAGCTTAACGGGCATATAGGTTCCCACTTTTGCATGGCTCGTGATCGCATTCTCAACGTTGGAATCCGAAATCTGATCGGTCGTCACGTAGATGAAGCCCTGGGAAGTGATGGTCATATTATTAAAGGTAGTAGAAACAAGCTGCGTGGAGAGCTTCTTCTGCTCATCGGTCTGGATCTTTCTCCAGAAGATCTCCCATGCGCTGATGGAAACCTGCTGCGCGCCAATGTATCCAACAAAGACACCCTGCGGGTCCAGAACGATAATTCCCTCGTAGTGAGAACGGGATACGATGTAGATTCTGCCGTACTGGTCAATCGTCATTGCGATGGGCGCATACGGTCTTTCGGAATCGAAGAGCTGGCTGCTGGGTTTATCCACGATCTTCTTGAACTCACCCGTCAGGCGATCAAACACCACCAAACGCTCGTTGACCGTGTCACAGACCCACAACTCGCCATTCGCATTTTTTCCATTCTCGGAATCTCCCTCAACGATGAACACACCCTCCGGCTTGTTAAAGGAGTCTGCATTTCCCTTGTCGTTGATGAAGCTTGTGATGGAATAAATCTTCTTGTAGTAACGGTCGAGAACCAAAATCTCGTTGTTACCCTGGTTGGCAATGTAAATTTTGCCCTCGCTGTCCGTGACCATATCGGTGGGATTGTTCAGCTTTTCAACTCCCATGTCTGCTGCGTTCACAACCTGCGATGCAACGTAAGCATCGGGAGAATACAGAGCCTCACCGTTGATGGAGTAGGTGTACGTCTGATATGCGGAGGACGCGCCGGTGCCAATTGTAAAGACCGAGAGGATCATGGTAAGTGTCAATACAATCAGCATAAATGATTTCATTTTTCTCATATTGACCTCCTTAATCCTTCATACCACTGGTACCCATGGTCTCGATGATGTTAGACTGGGTAATGACGAATACCAGAATCGGAACTGCCATCATCAACACCGATGCCGCTGCAGATGCACCTGCACGCTTAATTCCGCCCGCGGTGATCTGACCGATTGCGTAGTTAAACGACTTGAGCTGCTCGGAGTAAATATAAATGGAAGCACCCTGGTTCCAAAGTCCCTGGAAACAGTACACGATCAGGGTCAGCCACGCGGGCTTAACCATAGGCATCGCGATCGTCCAGTAGGTGCGAAGCTCACTTGCACCGTCCAGACGCGCACTTTCCAGAACCGCATCGGATACGCCGCTATCCATAAACTGCTTCATCAGGTACAGACCGAGCGTGGATCCCCATGCGGGAATGATGATCGCCAGATAAGAGTCGATCATCTTGAACGCACTCATCAGAATGAAGCTGGTAACTGCAGTTACGGTCGAGTGGAACATCAGCGACGTCTGAATGGTCTTAAAGATCGCCTTCCCTCCCGGGAACTTGATCTTTGCCAACGCGTACGCTGCCATCGACGCGATGAACAGATGTCCGAACGTACCGCACAGCGAAGTAAATACGGTGTTAAAGATGTATCTGGAGAACGGAACCCAAGAGGTGTTCATCAGTCCGAACAGATCCTTGAAGTTGCTGAACGTGGGGTTCATTACGTAAAATCTCGGAGGATACATCCACAACTCATCCAAAGGCTTGAGGGACTGCATGATTACGTATACCATAGGAAGAACCATGAATGCACCAAGCAAGGTGAGCATGATTGTAATTCCAACGTCGCCTCCCGCGGAACGGGACAGGACAACTTTATGTTTTCTTGTTCTTAATTTTGCCATGTCACGAACCTACCTTTGAAAGCATTTTCTTAACCAACATATTTGCGCCCACCATCACCATAAACAGGATCACTGCGATTGCAGAGGAATAACCGATCTCGTAACGCGATCCGCCGTAGTCCTCGAGGTGGTGCATAATGGTATGCGCCGCGTAGTCAACCGAGGGGAATCCGCAGAGCGCGGTAACGATACCACCGAAGCCGAACGCACCGGTGATGGACATGATCGCACCGAACATCAGCTGAGGCTTCATGCTGGGCAGGGTGATAAACCAAAGCTCCTGCCAACGGTTCTTGATGCCGTCAACTGCGCCTGCCTCGTAAAGCGAACGGTCAACGCCCTGCAACCCTGCGATAAAGGACAGGAACGCGGTACCCAGAGAGGTCCAAAGCGCAACCACGATACAAAGAGGCATGATGTAATCTGCATTCTTAAAGAACGCAATCGGTTCGGTGTAGAAGCCAAGCTCGATCAGGGTTGCGTTTACCCAACCCTGCGAGTCAGCGTCAAAGAGCGTACCCCAAATCATAAATACGTTACCTGCAATGGAAGGCGCGTAGAAGATCAGGGTTACGATCGCACGAATCTTGGGAGCCAGCTCATTGATGAACCAAGCTACCAGGAAGGACATCATATAGGATGCCGGTCCGACGATCGCTGCGAAGATAGCCGTATTCTTGCAGGCGATCAGGAAGATATCGTCCGCGAAGAACAGGTTGATGTAGTTTTCGAGCCAAACGATGTTTGGGATCTGCAACATATTAAAGTCTGTAAAGCTGATGAACACAGACAGTACCACGGGCAGGATGGTGAAGACGGTAAAGATCAGAACGTACGGTGCAATCATCGCGTATGCAACCCAGTTTCGCTTCATTTCTTTTCTCACCCATTGTCCATAGGTCATGTCTTTTCGCGCAACGGCTTTATATTCCGGCGATTTATTTGACATATAGCGTTTCTCCTTTGAAGAATTTTGAAGCAATTAAGCGTTATATTCGGTCAACGCGTCTGCAATATCTGCAAGACATTCAGAAATGAAGAAGAGAAGCTGCTGCTCATTAAGCGATTCGATCTTGTATCCGCCGTTCTTGGGCTCAGCAGTCTGCTTGGTAACGTTCACGTAGTAAGTGGGAACCTCAACGGTCGCGCCGCTTACCTTGGTGAGAGTCATCACAGAACCGTCGTGCTTACTCTTCAAAACCTCCATAAACTTTTCGGAAATCTCATCGCACTCGTTGATGCGCTCGTTCGCGATCGCGGTCTTAGCCAACCTGATCAATGCATCGTGCTCACTGCCTGCGATATCCTGCAATGCCACAAAAGCAGTCAGCGCCTGTACACTACGCTTCTCAGCCAGTGTCTGACCGATCTCCAGCGTCTCAAGCTTGAACTCCTCGCGCTTACGAGTAATTTCCTTATTAATTGTATTGATGTAGCTCAAAAGCTCCGTCTTGGGATCCGCATCATCGTTGTATGCGGACAAGAACGCAAACTCAGTGTAACGGCTGATGATGTACGCGCCGGGATAGTTGGGAATTGCCGCCAGATTGGAGAACTGCTTGGAAACCTCAACGTACTCGTCATAGGTCCAAGGCATACTCTCCAGCGCCTTTCTGTTTGCCGTGGAGTGCTTTGCAGACTCACCGATAATTGCAACCATTTCGTTTGCATACTCTGCCTGACAAGGCGCATCGGTGTACCACTTTACAAACTCCCATGCGTTGGTGTAATCCTTGCCCTCTTCCTTGATCATAACGACCGCGGTACAGCCCGAAACGGAAGCATTGTTGATGGTTCCGTCCTCCTGACGGTATCCGGGCAGCGGAACGAAGGTCCACGCGCCGTCAAGCTCGGTTGCAAATACCTTGAGGTGGTTGTACAGAGAGGTATAATCGGAAATGATAATGGGCATCTCACCCGTACGGAAACGGTTTGCTGCGTTATAGGTGTAGGGGAAGGAATATTGTGTAAACATATTACACATGGTGTCAAACGCCTCAAGTCCGAGCTCGGAATCGAGGTTGATTCTCATTCCGTTATCTGCGAACAGGTGTCCGCCGAGCTGGTACAGGAACATCTGGTAGCTCGTGGTCATACCGATTTCCATGTTGTTGGACTCAAGCTTGGACTGCGCAACGTAGATCTCTTCCCAGGTCGTGGGAATCTCGATCTCGAGGTCGCCCAGAATATCGGTACGAACGAACATCATCGGGAAGCTCTGTCCCTCGGGAAGTCCGTAGTAGTGCAGGTCGCCGTCGGCGTCCTCAATACCGAGAACCAGCATCGCAGCCTCGTTAAAGTTCTGTGTAACCTCGTCAAAGCCTTCCATGCCCTCCACGTTCATCAATGCACCACGAATCGCGTAGTTGATAACCGATCCCTGGTCAAGTCCCAGATAAGCATCCGGTCCCATTCCTGCAAGAATCGAGGGAAGAAGCGTACCGCCCGAAACGAGCTTGAGGTCAACTGCAATACCCTTGTTCTTGGTAAAGTCGTTGGTGCAGAGGTTTCTGATAACCTGAGACTGGTCACGACCGTATGCCAACCAAACGGTTACTGCCTTCCCTTCTCCGGTCGTTCCGTCATCAAGAGATCCCATGCTGTTGTAGTCACGGACAAAGCTCATAAAGAAGCTGGAAAGCTCGTGCCACAAGGACTTGAAGAATCCCGCAGTCGCCTTGGGCGCTTCGGTACCTGCGCCCTGAATGGAGAGGTAGTCAAGCTGCAGAGGCTGCGTTTTTGCATCGGTAAGGAAGGTGCCGAGGGATCCGACATAAGACTTATAATTGGAAAGGTTTTTCGCAACTGCATTCTCGTCGCCGCCCATCTTCTCAAGAAGGAGGGACAGTTTATCGCAAACACCGGTGTAAGAGGATGCAGATCCCTTCGTGTTGTTTTTCAAGGTTTCGGAAATAGCCTTCAATTCATCAGCCTGAGCGATCATATTGGAGAAGGTCTCGGGGAGCAGGCGGAAGAATCCGTAGTCACGGTAGTCGTCGGGAGAAGATCCGGTCAACTTGATAATATTCAGATAATCGTTGTTCAGGTCGTTCAGGACGCTCTCGATCTTACGGATCATGGAGCTCATCGAACCCAGAACAACCTCAAAGCGAATGGTGTACTCAACGCCTTTTTTGAAATAAAGCGGATAGCTTGCAGCATCCACGCCGCCATCGGAAAGTCCCTTTACCTGCCACTTGTCGCTGTAGTCGAAGCGAAGTCTGCCCGCCTCTGCAAAGGGAACGCCGTTATAATAGCCTGCGGTGTTGCCGTTCTCCAGCGAGTATGTGGAGATGTCGGCATAATTGGTGTAGATGCTCATGGAACGGCAAACGTACATACCGTCCAGGAAGCTCTGCTTGAAGCGAGCGAAGATATCGTACATACCGGAGGTTCCGACCTTGAACTTGTACTCAACCCACTGACCTGCGGTTTCCCACTTCTCGGTACCGATGGTGTTGAGAACGGTTCTGGTGGTGTCGGAGGGAGAGGTCTCTGCCTCGGAGCGGTCCTCAACGGGGTACACAACGCTGGTAGAGGTGTTGACGGTGTACTCTGCCTCGATCTTTACCGTATCCTGACCGACAGGGAGAGTGCTCACGCCAAGAGATGCCTTGAGTCCCTGTACGTAGGAATCATAGGTCTGATACGTCTCGCAGGGAGAAAGGATGATTTCGTGAATCACAACCGGCTCGTTGATGCTCTTGAGCGTGAAATTCACGCAGCCGGTTTCCTCATTGGGCTCCAGAACGAATCCAAGAGGCTCAGCATAGTATCCCGAGCTGTCTCTGAGCGTGTAGGTCATCCATTCGGGGTTCTGCTTCATCGTGGGACGAAGCTCGTTGTTGAGCTTGTCAACCGTGAAGAAACGAACGCCGTATTTCTCAAGGAAAGTAGAAATCTTCTCGGTAATGACCATCGGCTGGTAGATCGTCAGCTTCTGATCCGTACCCTCGCCGTGTTTCTCAACGGTAAGACCTGCCAAGGATGCATCGCGGTGAATTACCGACAGAGCGGCTTCGTATCCGCCGTACTCCTTCTGAAGATCCTTATCGGGCGTAACGGTCGCGGTCAGCGCAGACTCACCGTCGCTGGAATAAGAGCTCCAACGCTTGGGCAAGGTCAAGGAACGCGCCTCGATGAACGGGACCTCGCCGTTGATGTAAAACTCACGCTCGATCGAAGCGGTCTTGTTCTCGAGGGGATAATAGTACATGGAGATGTTGTAGATTGACTTGGCGGCCAAGCCGGAAGCAACCAGATCCAACTCCCACGTTACCTCACCCAGAGAAGGCGTGTAAAGCCCCTCCAGACCGTCCTCCGTCGTAAGATAAACGTAATCATTGATGTCGTAACCCGAGCCCTCGGCCTTCACATCCTCCATCGAAAGCTTCTCGCCCTCGGATGTGGTCAACGTCCAGACACCGTCAATGATCTCAACGGTATCACCGGAGTTGCTCTTGAAGACCCAGTCTCTGGTGGCGTCGAACGGGACGGACACAGTCGCAGACTGGGCACCCCCAAACTCCTGCGCCATGTACTCGTCGTAGGTTCTCACCCCCGACATGCTGATGTAGTCCTCGATCCGCTTGTCAGTAACACTGCTGCCGCCACTTGCGCCAACGGCAAGAACCGTGCTACTCACAACGAGCAAGAGGGCCATCATCAAGCTCAAAACTCGTGTGACTTTCTTCTTTCCCATATGTGTTTCCTCCTGAAAATCTTTCCGACACAGCCTCGCCACCAATCAGGCCTCAACGCCTACGCTCTGCCGCTTCAAGGCTCCCCCCTTGAACCGAAGACCGTCAACGATCCGCTTGGTATCGGTCGGCAACCCGCCAACAAGGCGCAGCTATGCCTTTTTCACTACTATATAATAACACAGATTTGCTTTCCTGTCAAGAAATGTTTGTGAAAAAGCACCTTTCCGAAAAGCCGTTTCCAACGCCAAAACGGGGCGTTCCGTACCCCAAAATAACAAAAAAATTTACAAAGTTTTTTCACAAAAAACAGTCATACCGCTCGAAAATATGGATAGGTAAATATAATTTACGGCATTTTATTCAAACGGCGTCGAAAACAGCCTGTTTTTGTGCACTTTTTCTCCCAAGAAAATGATTCAATGTGACAATGCAGTGAATGGTAAGTTTTATTTACCAACAAACGAACTCCCGCGAGCATGGTATCGGCGCGTTGGAGAAGCCTTTGATTTGGTACAATTGCACAGTTTTCGGCTTGTTTTTTCTACATGTTGACTTTCTGCACAAAAAACAGCAATTTGTGACTTTTTTGAAACAAATATTCGGATATTTTGTAAATCTTGTTTGTTGCAGTAAAAAAGCACACTCTTTTGCATTAAGAGTGTGCTTTTGGGTATGATTTCTGACTTTATTTAAGGAAGCCGTTGATGATCTGCTCCTCGGCATCTTTTTCGGTCAGTCCAAGAGTCATGAGCTTGATGAGCTGCTCTCCCGCGATCTTTCCGATCGCCGCCTCGTGGATGAGGGATGCCTCGACGTGCTTTGCCTCGATCTGCGGAACGGCGGTCACGACCGCATCGTCCATGATGATGGCGTCACACTCGGTGTGTCCCGAGCAACGGCCGGCACCAACGACGTTGGAAAGGAAGGTCTGGCGGCTGCGATCCTTTGCGACCGAGCGCGAAACCACGTGTGCGCCGCATCCGTCGCCGTTCAGATAGACCTTGAAGTCGGTCTCGGCAAACTGTTCTCCGTGCGTCATGATCTTCTCGCGGACCACGAGGGTTGCCCCCTCTGCAAGCGTTGCAGTCGTGGAACGGCGGGTGGAATCCACGCCCTTGATCTGGGTGGTCTCCATCTCCATATAGCTTCCCTCCTCCATTTCAACGATGGTGGTGGGATTCATGATGTTCTTGCCGTTTCCGTCGCCCTGTCCGTAATGCTTTTCCACGTATTTAAGCTTGGCGTTCTTGCCCACGTAGAAGGCGTGAATACCGCTGTGCTCGCTCTCGCCGCTGCCGCCGTTGTGGATTCCGCATCCTGCAACGATGGTAATATCGCAATCCTCTCCGACGTGGAAATCGTTGTAGACCAGCTCCTTGAGTCCACTCTGCGAAAGAATGACGGGGATATGCAGGCTCTCGTTCTTCGTACCGGGCTGAATGTAGATATCAATGCCCGATTTGTCTTCTTTTTTTACAATTTTGATGTTCTCCGAATCGTTTTTGCCATGGAGATTTCCGTTGATTCGGATGGAATAAGCGCCTTGGGGCACCTCGTGCAGCCCTGCTACCTGCTCAAGCAGTGTTTTATGAATCTGATCCATTAGTTCGCCTCCTTGGTGAATCGGCATCCTGCCTGCGCGCCCAGAAGCTCGGGCAGAATCTCTGCCTTGCTGCCGTATGCAGCAACCTCGCCGTTTGC
>JAZSBE010000044.1:0-16667 GCA_045602215.1 Eubacteriales bacterium
AGATCGAGAAGCGCCAAGCTTCGCGTTGCCGAGCGACTGTAAAGAGTTTTGCGCGCATAGCGGCGAAAAATCGGGTTTTGTGACGAATTACATGAGATTACGCCCTCGGGGATAGCCCCCCAAGGCCCCTTTTATTGATAGATAAGGAGGAGAGCCATGAATCATACGGACGTCTGCAAGACGAGCCCGACCGCTTCTGTAACAGAGGCCTGTGTTTCTGCGCTTTCCCAAAAATTTGCCTCAAGAGGACTGACGAAATCCGTTCTCAAGGAGGCGAGTGAACGGATGGAAGCCGAAGAGAAAACAAGGTCGCTGGATCCTTGTGCTTATCGGCTTTCTTTGCTTTCTGAGGCGGCTGTGAGCGGAATATACAAGCGCGGAAAAAACGAAATGGAGACGGCAGATCTCATTCGCTATGCGGACGAGAGCCTTCGCATTCGCCGCCGCGAGAACGAGGTAGAGGAGTGCGCGTCCATTTACGAGCAGGCGTCGGTCAAGCTCGAGGCGCTCCCTGCAGAGCTTTCCAAAACAGATGAGAGACGCAAGCTGATCCCCGTCGAATGGAAGCAGATGCCTGCCAAGGCGGTGACGCGCTTCAAGGAGAGATTCCCGCTTTGGTTCAGTCTCAAGGCGACGGAGCGTGCAAAGGAAAAGAAAAAGCTTCCGATCTCTGCGTTTGCCGCAATTCTGGCAGTCACGGTGTCCTTGGTGATGATCGTGGCAAGTACGCTGATGATCACGCATACCAAGACCAAGATCAGCAAGCTCAATTCCGAGATTTCGACACTTCAGTCGGAGATCGGCGATCTGGAATCCAAGCTGGAATCGGGAAACGATATGATGGAGATCCGACGCATTGCCGTGGAGGAATACGGCATGGTGGGCGAGGAGCATCTGAGAACGGAGTATCTTGCCAAGGAGTCGAAGGAGGACATCGAGGTATACGAGCAGAAGCGCGATAAGAACTTGGGACTTTCGGCGATTTTGAGCGCCATCGGCTGGAAAAAGTAACCGAGAGGAATAACTTGTTTGACGCAATCATAAGATAGCAAACGGATAGCCGAGAGATCGTCTTCTCGAAATTTCGGCAAGAGAAAAGGGGTTGGCTTACCAGCCCCCCTTTCCGATATGTATGGCAGAAAAGGGAGAGGGAAATGCGAAAAAATCGTGAGATAGAGACGCCAACCGACCACCGCGAGCCTGTTGATTCGGGCGTTGTCGGACGGTCGAAGGCACTATGGATCATTTTGATTTTGGGTATGAGCGCCCTCCTTCTTCGCGTACTGCTTTTGCAAACGGTGGATTACGACCGTTATCAGAAAAAGGTGGTCGAGCAAATGACCACCCAGTCAGAGGTTCGCGCCAACCGCGGCAACATTTACGATGCCAACGGCGTGGCGATCGCGACCAATATCACGACCTACCGCGTGTTTATCTCTCCCTCCTCGATCGCAGAGGAGCAGAGTGAGAAAAACCAGAACGGCGAGGACATTCAGCTTGCAGAGATGATTTCGGAGAGGCTGTCGAAGCTTCTTAGCGTCTCCTATGATTTCGTCCTTGCGGAGACGGGACGCACGCGTTACCTCGACCGCACCATCAAGAAGAACGTGACCGAGGCAAAGGCTGACGAGGTTCGCGCTTTTATTGCAGAATACGGACTTCAGAGAATGATCTATCTGGAGGCGACCGAGACCCGATATTACCCGTACGCAACCCTTGCGTCCCACGTCGTTGGTTTTGCGGGAAGTGACGGAAGCGGACTTTACGGACTGGAGAACGCCTACAACACCCTCCTTGCCGGCACGAACGGCCGTTACATCACGGCAAGAGACGCGCGGGGCAACGAGATGCCTTATGAATACGAGGAATACATCGAGGCAGAGGACGGCTACGATCTTTACACCACGCTCGACGTTTACGTGCAGGCGGCTCTGGAGGAGCAGGTTGCGGCGGCTTACGTGGAGGCAGGCGGCAAGAACCGCGCGGCGGGGGTCGTGATGGACGTCAACACCGGGGCGATCCTCGGAATGGCGACCTATCCAAGCTTTAATCTCAACTCTCCCTGGACGTTGGATATGGATTCTCAGATCCTTCTGGATTCTATGGGATACGATCCCGACAGCGAGGCGTATTCCAAGCTCAAGCAGACGCTTCTTCTGAATATGTGGTCGAACAAGACCATTACCGAGTCCTACATTCCGGGTTCCACCTTCAAGGTGATGACCGCCGCGATGGCGCTGGAGGAGGACGTGGTGGAGCTGGATACCTGCTTTACCTGTGGCGGCTACAAGTCGATTCTCGGACACAAGATCCACTGTCACAAAACGACGGGACACGGAACGCTCACCTTTTCTCAAGGCATTCAGCAGTCCTGCAACCCCGTGTTGATGACGGTCGGTCAGGCACTTGGAACCGAAAAGTTTTACAATTATCTGACGGCGTTCGGCTATGCCGAAAAGACGGGTGTGGATCTTCCCGGAGAGGGAATCGGTGTATTTGCAACCAAGGATGCTTTTACCGAGCTGGATCTCGCGATCTACGCCTTCGGTCAGAACTTCAACGTCACCCTCCTTCAGCAAATTACCGCCGTGTCGGCGGTTGCAAACGGAGGATATCTCGTCACCCCGCACCTGATGTCAAGTGTGGTTGATAAAGACGGAAATATCATCAAATCTTATGATACCAACGTTCGCCGTCAGGTCGTCAGCTCCGAGGTGTGCGCGACTGTTTCGGGAATCCTTGAGGAAGGCGTTTCGGGGAACGGGGGCGCAAAGAACGCCTACGTTTCGGGCTACCGCGTTGCCGCAAAGACGGGAACGTCCGAGAAGAAGGAAAGGGAATGCCCCGTGTGTGACAGCACGGCGCTTCCGCAGAACATCAACGGAGAGGTCAGATGCGTTTGTACCGTTTGTCAGTACGAGGGCGCGCTTGACGAGTTTGAAGTCAGTAAGGATTACGTTTGCTCCACCGTTGCCTACGCACCGGCGGACGATCCGCAGTACGCGGTGGTGATCATCGTCGATGAGCCTACCGAGGGCGTGCTTTACGGAAGCGTAGTCGCGGCTCCTTACGTTGCCAACGTGATGGAAACGATTTTGCCCTATCTTGGCGTTGAGGCGGTCTACAGCGAGGCAGAGCTTGAAAAATTTGCGGTGGAAACACCCAACTGCTTCGGTATGACCGGAAATTATGCAAAAAATCTCTATGAAAGCTCGCGATACGGGCTTAAGGTAGAGATCATCGGAGATCCCGCAGACGTTGTCTACAAGCAGTATCCCGAAAAGGGAACGGTGATGGAGAAGACGTCGGGAACGATCTACCTATATACAGGAAAACGAAGCTCGGAGATCGTGGTGGAGAACGTCATTGTTCCGAACGTTTTGAACATGAGTGCCGCCGCCGCGAACGGAGTGTTGATAGAAAATGGCTTGAATATCCGAATTGAGGGAACCAAAAACTATATGACGGGAACGAGCGTGCAGGTCGTTTCGCAGTCTGTTCCCGCAGGCACGTCGGTGCCGCGCGGAACGGTCATTACGGTCAGGTTTTTGTCGCTTGAAGACGAGGATATGGGAGCAGTAAGCCCCTTGCCATAGAAAAAGAGTGAATCTGCTCGGACGTAAAAAGTGTGAAAATTTTTGCGTTCGGAGGATTTTACCTTGAAATTATCTGATTTGTGCAGACGCGCAGGCATCGTGTTTCCCGCCGCGTGTGGGGAGTTGGAGATTGCCTCTGTGGTTGACGATTCCCGCGAGGCAAAGCCGAACAGTCTTTACGTCTGCATCAAGGGCTTTCACAGCGACGGTCACGATTATGCGGATGAAGCCATTCGCGGGGGTGCTGTTTGCGTGCTGATGGAGCGCGGCCACGAGCGGGAACTCCCCGAAAACGTGTGCGCGCTTGTCTGCGAGAACACACGCCGCGCGTCGGCAGAGCTGTTCAACGCTTTTTGGGGCGATCCCGTATCCAAGCTGAAGTTTATCGGCGTGACGGGAACGAACGGAAAAACCAGCGTGACGCATATGCTGCGCGCAATTTTGGAAGCGTCGCTTTGCAGATGCGGTCTGATCGGAACGGTTGGGTGCGAGTCGGCAGGACGGTTTCTGGAGACACAAAACCGAAACCCGAATGCCAACATGACGACACCCGATCCGTCGGATCTTTACCGCATGCTGGCGGAAATGGTCAGCGACGGTGTGGAATACGTGCTTATGGAGGTGACCTCCCACGCCCTTGCGCTCGAGAAGCTTTCTCCGATCGACTTTGAGGCGGGGATTTTTACCAACCTCACGCCCGAGCATCTGGATTTTCACAAAAGCATGGAGGCGTATGCCGCCGCCAAGGCAAAACTCTTTGAGCGATGCAAGATCAGTGTTCTCAATGCCGATTCACTTTATTTGTCCACCATTCAAAAAGGCGTCAAGGGAAAGCTTGTGACCTGCTCGGCGTTCTCCCGTGAGGAGTCCTGGCGCGCAGAGAAGATCCGCATGAGCGGTCAGCTCGGTGTGGATTATGAATTGGTGTCCGATCGGGCGAGGGTGCAGATCCGCTGTCCCATCCCCGGACATTTCACCGTGATGAATACCATGCAGGCGGCTGCCTGTGCGTTGGAGCTTGGCTTTGGCGCGGCGGCGGTCAAGGAGGCCTTGGGATCTCTTTTGGGGATTCGGGGGCGCATGGAGCGTGTCCGCCTTGGTCACGCGGCAGATTTTACGGTGTTCATTGACTATGCACATACCCCCGATGCACTCGAAAAGCTTTTGCGAACGGCAAAGGATTTCGGGGGCGAGGGACAGAGGGTGGTCGTCGTATTCGGATGCGGCGGCGACAGAGATAAGAGCAAACGTCCCCTTATGGGCGCGGTTGCCGAGCGGTATGCCGACTCTGCGATCGTGACCTCCGACAACAGCAGAAGCGAGGATCCTCGGCAGATCATCGAGGAGATCCTGTCGGGCATGAAGGAGACCCCAACGGTCATCGTTGACCGAGCGGAGGCGATCCGCCACGCCGTGCTTCGCGCAAGGCCGAGAGACGTGATTCTTCTGGCAGGGAAGGGGCACGAGCAGTACGAATTGAGCCGAGGGGGGAAGATCCCCTTTTCGGAAAAAGAAATTGTTTTGAAGGCATTTGAGGAAAGAGTGCGTCAAACGGGACGATTGGATCAAACCGACGGCTCGTGAGAGCGTGACAATTGGAAGGATCGGTTCAGAAATGAAGATCAGAATGAGTTGCGGCGTGATGACAGCGGAAGAGTTCGCGTCACTCTGCGGCGGCGTTCTCAGAGACGGACGGGGCGGCGAGACGCGAGTGAGTGGGATCTGTACGGATTCCCGAGAAGCAGACGAAAATACCGTATTCTGCGCGTTGCGCGGAGACCGTTTGGACGGTCACGATTATATAAAAAATGTGCTCGCCGCAGGATGCAGATGCATTCTCTGCGAGCAGAGTAACTCCTCGGTCGAGGAGGCAGGTGCTACCGCTATTGTGGTGAAGGATACCGAGCTTGCGTTGGCGAAATTTGCGAATGCATATAGGCACTCTATGGAATGTCGCGTGGTCGGCGTGACGGGCAGTGTGGGAAAGACCACCGCCAAGGATATGATCTATTCGGTGTTGAACCTCACGCACAGAACCTACAGGACGGAGGGAAATCACAACAGTGTGATTGGACTTCCCCTATCGGTGGCGGAGATTCCGCGCGACACCGAGTGGGCGGTGCTGGAGATGGGCATGAGCGGATTTGGAGAGATCGAACGGCTCTCCATCGCAACAGAGCCCGACGTCGCGGTGATCACCAATATCGGTACGGCACACATGGAGATGCTTGGATCTCGCGAAAACATCTGCAGAGCCAAGCTGGAGATCCTTTGCGGACTGAAGGAGGGCGGCACGCTTATTCTCAACGGCGATGAGCCGCTTTTGAGAGGGATCGGCGGAAAATGCTACCGCACGGTCTACGTTTCGCTCGAGCGAGAGGACTCTGCGTATTTTGCAAAGAACGTTCGGGTCAAGGACGGCTACACCCTCTTCGATCTGGTTTGGAGCGGAGGCATGGAGAAGGATCTCTGTGTGAACGTCATGGGACGTCACAACGTATACGCGGCGGCGTTTGCCTTTGCCGTTGGAATCCAAAGCGGAATGAAGCCCCAAGAGATTCGCGAGGGACTTCTCGGGTTTGCTCCCGAGGGCTTGCGTCAGAGACGAAGCGAATGTCGGGAATGGACCTTTTTGGAGGATTGCTACAATGCCTCCCCCGAGTCCATGTCGGCGTCTCTTGAGGTCTTGCATGAGTTTTGCAGACAAACGGGTAGAAGAAGTGTTGCAGTTCTCGGGGATATGCTGGAGCTTGGCGTGCAGAGTGCCGCGATGCATCAGCGCGTCGGAGAAAAAGCCGCAATGCTTGGAATTGACGAGTTGATCACCCTCGGGGCGCGCGGCAGACAAATTGCCGTAGGCGCGCAGAGAAAAGGGCTTACCGCGGTTTGCTCTTTTGACGTGCCGAATGAGGAAACGCTGGAATCGGTTGCGCGCGAGGTCGCGGAAAGGCTCAGACCTAACGACGTGGTTTTGTTCAAGGCAAGTCGCGGCGTCGGCGAGGAGCGACTGATTGAAGCATTGAAAAATTTGAAGGATTAAGGTTCGGACATGGATTGGTTTACGGTTGGCTTCTTGGCGGTCTTTCTGTCGGTTTTTGCTTTGACGGTGGTTGCCGAGCGAATTTTGATCCCCATTTTGCAAACGAAAAAAATGGGACAAAAGATTTTGGATATCGGTCCTCGCTGGCATAAAAACAAGGAGGGAACTCCCACCATGGGAGGTATCGGATTTATCCTTTCCACCCTTTTGGTGATGGCGGTGTTCTTCATCGTCAAGGGCGCGCAGGGCGCGTCTGCGAAGTACATTCCGCTGGCACTCACGCTCCTCTACGCCGTTTCCAACGGTGCGGTGGGCTTTGTGGACGATTACTTTAAGCTGGTCATCAAGAAGGAAAACGAGGGTCTGACTGCCAAGCAAAAGCTGGTTCTTCAGCTCGTTCTTTCGGCGGCCTACGTATGCGTGATGCGATACACCGGTTATATGGAGACAAGTCTTGTGTTGCCCTTTGCAGACCGAGCAGTCGAGCTTGGCTGGTGGTACTACCCGATGGCGGTTCTCGTGCTTACGGGTGTCGTCAACGGTGGGAACATCACCGACGGGATTGACGGACTGGCATCTGCCGTCACGCTGGTCATTGGCGTATTCTTTGCCGTTTGGGCGTTCTCGGTCCACGAGGAGCAGCTCTCGGTGATCGCGGCGGCTCTGATGGGTGCCTCTCTTGGCTTTTTGGTTTACAATTATCATCCCGCAAGGGTGTTTATGGGAGATACCGGATCGCTCTTTTTCGGCGCTCTCGTGATTGGAGCGGCATTTATGATGAAAAATCCCATCGTGGGACTCATGGCGTCGGCAGTCTTCATCCTTGAAATGCTTTCCAGTCTGCTTCAGGTGCTGTATTTTAAGGCAACGCACGGAAAGCGGCTCTTCAAAATGGCACCCATTCATCATCACTTTGAAAAATGCGGATGGTCTGAGCGCGCGATTATGGTTCGCTTTTCTCTGGTAGCAGCTCTGTTCTGTCTTTTAGGTTGGTTTCTTCTGTAATCGTCTGTGAAAGGATAGTTTGAATGAATGTAAGATCGCGTTCGTCTTCGGAAAATCCCGAGAACGTGACGTCTCTTACCGATCAGGTGAGCGGGGAGGGGCGTTGCGAGCAGGACCCCGTTCCATCCGTTAAGGGAAGCCTTGATATTCCGATGCTTCTTATTACGACCATTCTGGTTTTGTTCGGATGCGTGATGGTGTACAGTGCGTCGGCGGTTTACGCGGAGCAGTATCACCATGACAGTACCTATTTCATCGTTCGTCACTTGATTTTTTTGGTGCTGGCGATTGCCGCCGCCACCATGATCGTCAGGTTTTGCACCCCCGTATTTTGGGAGGACTTCAGTCTGATCCTCTTCGGGATCTCCATTCTGATGCTCCTTTTGGTTCTCGTGATAGGCGTCGATCTCGGGAGCGGCGCGAAAAGATGGCTGAATCTGGGATTCTTTACGATCCAGCCCTCCGAGGTCGCAAAGATGGCGCTGGTCATGGCGCTTGCAAAATACATGACCAAATATCAGAGCAAGATTCGCTCGGAATACCGCTTTGGCGGAAGCTTTCTGTACGGAATCGTTTACCCCGGTATGATGATCGGTGTTATTGGTCTATTGGTTGCTGCAGAGCACCACATATCGGGTCTGATCATCATTGGTATGATCGGAGTCGTCGTGATGTTTCTTGGCGGCACCAAGATTCGCTATATCATTGCCATCGGAGGCGTCCTTTTTGTCGCGGCGTGTCTGTTGGTGCTCGTGTCGGACTACGCGCAGGCGAGAGTGGACACCTGGATCAATATTGACCAGGCAGACCCGCTGGGAAGCGCGTGGCAGACCCTGCAGGGGCTCATGGCGATCGGATCGGGCGGGCTCTTCGGTGTGGGACTGGGCAACAGCCGACAGAAATTCGGCTACGTCTCTCAGCCGCAAAATGACTTTATCTTTACCATTGTCTGCGAGGAGCTTGGATTTTTCGGCGCATTTTTGGTGCTTGCGCTCTTTGTCGCATTCGTGTGGCGTGGATTTTACATCGCAAGACACGCGCCAAATTCCTTCTGCGCTCTCGTGGTATACGGCTTGACCTTTAAGGTGGGACTGCAGGTGATGCTGAACGTCGCGGTCGTGACAAACTCTATGCCCAATACGGGTATTTCACTTCCGTTCTTCAGCTACGGCGGAACGTCCTTGATCCTGCAGATCATTGAGGTGGCGATCATTCTCGCCATTTCGAGATACTCCTCTCACCAAAAAATCTAATTTAGAAAGGAATCAGAGACATGAAAAAGCTTCGTACACGTCATTTTCATATCGCGCTTTACACATCTCTTTCGTTTTCCGCTCTGTTTTTGATGTGCTTTGCGCTCATTGGCAAAACCATGGCGGAAACGCATTTCGTCGGCATGAGCGAAGCCCTTCTGTGGCTCTTTGGTATGGCTGCCGCAAGCTTTTTGGTCTTCTGCTTTGTACCTTATTTTCGCGGGGATAACCGATGGTATTCGGTTTCCACCATTCTCACGCTTGCCTTCTGCATCGGGAGCGCAATCCTTTGGCAGATGAGCGGAACGGTGGCAGTATGAGAGTGATACTGACCGGCGGCGGAACCGCAGGACATATCAACCCCGCGCTTGCAATTGCGGAAACGGTGCGTCGCAACTGTCCCGACGCGGAGATTCTGTTCGTGGGCATTCGCGGCGGCAAGGAGGACGATCTGGTCGCGCGTGAAGGGTACAACCTCGAGCACGTTCGCTCCATGGGACTTAGCCGAAAGATCTCCAAGGAAGCCGTCAAGGCTCTCTGGCTGGCGCTTTGCTCTCCCTACTTCAAGGATACGACGGGACTTCTTGATTCCTTCAAGCCCGATATCGTGATCGGTACGGGCGGATATGCCTGCTGGCCGATTATGGCGGCGGCGGCAAGACGGGGAATCCCGACGGCGCTTCACGAATCGAACGCCGTTCCGGGCGTGGCGATCAAACAGCTCCAACGCCGCGTGGATCGTATATGGGTCAATTTTGAGGAGACGAAGAAGTACCTCAAGGCAAAGGAAAAGGTCACCCGAGTTGGTAATCCCATTCGAGGAGCCTTTGGAACGATTTCCAAGGAAGCTGCAAGAGAACGGCTGGGCATCCGATCTGATGAATTTTACGTTCTCTCCTTTGGTGGAAGCCTTGGGGCAGAGCACGTCAACGAAGCGATGCTGGCTGCCATGCATTCGTTGGGAGAATCCTATCCCAAAATGCGCTTTCTGCACGCGTCGGGAAAACGTGACTATGACAACTGCCGCGCACAGTTTGAGGCTATGGGGTTGGATCAGCTTGCAAATTGCAAGCTGTCCGAATATATCTACGACATGCCACTGCAAATGACGGCAGCGGATCTCATCGTTTGCCGCGCAGGTGCGATGACGTTGACGGAAATTGCCGCAATGAAAAAAGCGGCGATCCTCGTTCCGTCTCCCTACGTTGCATACAATCACCAATTTTACAACGCCAAGGCTCTCTCGGACGTGGGAGCGGCGGTGCTGGTTGAGGAAGCAGATCTTTCAAGCGGCGTGCTGACACGCTCCATCGAAAATCTCGCTCAAAATGCGCATCAAAGAGAGAAGATGGAAGCAGAGATCGGTGCTTTTGCGGCAAAGGATGCAAGCCGAGAAATCTGGGAGCAGATCCTGGAGATGATCGGGAAGTAAGACAGAAATCAAGAAAAAAGGACTGATAAAATGGATCAGACGAACACCAAAATGCCTCCCGCAACGGAGACAAAGACGAAGTCACAATCGAACTATGCGAGCCCCAAGCGCATGGCATGGATCCGCAGAACCAATCGGCGTCTGCGCCTTTTGCGGTGCGGCATGGTGGTTCTTTTGGGAATGATTCTGCTTGTGGGATCTCTGCTTTTGATCCTGCCTGCCTTCAAGGTGAAGGAAATCGTGGTAGAGGGAAATCTCGTGACCACTACCGAGCAGGAGATCATAGAGGCGTCGGGAATCGCTTTGGGAACCGAGATTATCGGAACCGATTGGGCGGTTGCGGCAACGAATATTGAAAAACAGTGTCCGGTACACGTTACCTTGACGATCACGGCGTCAAAGGTCAAGATTCGCGTGGTAGAGCTGGAAAAGGCGTATATGCAGTATGGAGACTGCTGGATCTCCTTGGATGAGAATTTCACGGTTTTGGACGTCAGCGCAGACCGCGCGGATTTTAACGGCTTGGTGGAGATTAAGCTGCCGGGAATCGTCGGCGTGCGCGAGGGCGAAACACTTTCTCCCGTCGCGGGAGCCGATCTCTCCTATGCGAAGGAGATGATGTCCTTTCTGGATGAAAGCGGAGTCGGCTCGCGCGTGAGTCTGATTGATGCTTCGGAGAAATTCGGAGTTTCCTGTCTTGTGGACGGAAGCTATCGCGTGATTTTCGGAAAGGTGTCGGATCTGGGCACCAAGATGGAGATCGCGGACGAGATCCTTGTGAAGAAGCAGGGGATCGATCCTTACGCGGTGATTGACGTCTCGGATCTGAAAAAGACGATCTACCGCCCCGTTGGAGCCTCGGAATTTTTGATGGCAAATTGATACGGAACAGAACAATGTCGAATTGACCAAAAAAGTCGATCGGCATTGTTCTTTTTATGTATAAAACCTCCTGCGACATGGCGCATTTGAAAAATAAATGTAAATTTTCAAAAAAAATTTGAAAAACATCTTGAAAAAAGATTAAAAAAATAGTAATATATTAAGTGAGAATAAAAAAGCGCAAAGTGGCGAATTCTTCAAGAATGATTTTGAAAGCTTGGGAGGACAGAAACATGACGTTTGAACACGACGATAGCTTGGAATGCGGTGTTAATATTAAGGTGATTGGTGTCGGAGGCGGCGGAAACAACGCGGTCAACCGCATGATCAGCGATATCAAAGGGGTAGAGTTTGTAACGGTAAATACCGACCGTCAGGCACTGCGTAAATCTGAAGCTCCCACTCAGCTTGTGATCGGAGAAAAGATCACCAAGGGATTCGGCGCCGGCGCAAATCCCCAGATCGGTGCGCGCGCAGCAGAGGAGTCCATTGAGGACATTCGTGCGCTCCTGGAGGGAACCGACATGGTGTTCGTCACCGCAGGTATGGGTGGCGGAACGGGTACGGGAGCTGCTCCCGTCGTGGCGAGAGTTGCCAGAGAGATGGACATTCTCACCATCGGTATCGTGACCAAGCCCTTCGGCTTTGAGGGTGTAAAGCGTATGGGACAGGCTGAGGCAGGTATTGCCGAGCTTGCACAGTACGTGGATTCCTTGGTCGTGATCCCCAACGAGAGACTCAAGCAGGTCTCCAATGCAAAGATTACGCTTTCCAACGCGTTTGGAATTGCCGATGACGTTCTGCGTCGCGGCGTACAGAGCATTTCCGATCTGATCAACGTTCCCGGATTTATCAACCTTGACTTTGCTGACGTGACCAGCGTGATGGAAAACGCAGGCTACGCGCACATGGGCGTTGGTGCTGCGACCGGTAAGGATAAGGCAGAGCAGGCGGCAAGAGAGGCAATCTCCAGCCCGCTGCTTGAGACCTCCATCAAGGGCGCAAAGGGAATCCTCATCAGCATGGCTGTTTCCGAGGATGTCAACCTCGACGACGTTGATCTCGCGGCAACCCTCATCTCTCAGGAAGCAAATCCCGATGCAAACGTCATTTGGGGTGTGTCCTTCGATCCCGAGCTTGAGGACGAGATGAAGATCACCATCATCGCAACCGGCTTTGAGAAGAAGCCCGGCGATGCAACCAGAGCAGGTGTGACCGTTAAGACCAATCCCGAGTCTCCCTTCAAGAGAGAAGCTCCCAGAAGCGCGGCTCCCGCGCCTGTTCAGGGCAGACCCGCGCCCCAGAGACCGGCTCCTGCTGCTGAGCCTGTTCGCCGTCCCATGCCCAAGCCGGCTCCCAAGCCCGTGGCAGACGACGATTTTGACGATCTCCTCGATATGATGAAGAGATAATAGAAAGTAATTCGGATTTTTCCATAGGAAGACGTCTCCCCAAGCGGAGGCGTCTTCCGTTGTAAAGACGAGAGAAAGGATAGAACATAGAAATGATGTTTGAGCATGACAATACTGCGTCAGATTGCGGTGTGAAAATTAAGATCATCGGTGTCGGAGGCGGCGGAGGAAACGCCGTGAACCGTATGGTCGCCGAAAACGTGAAGGGCGTTGAGATCTATGCGCTCAATACCGATAAGCTGGCGTTCAAGAGATCGGATGTTCCCAACAAGATCGTAATCGGTGAGAAGATCACCAAGGGTTACGGCGCGGGAGCAAAGCCTCAGATCGGCGCACGCGCTGCCGAGGAATCCGTTGATGAGATCCGCGAGATCCTTGAGGGTGCCGACATGGTATTCGTTACCGCAGGTATGGGCGGCGGAACGGGTACGGGCGCGGCTCCCATCGTTGCGCGTATGGCAAGAGAGATGGACATCCTCACCATCGGAATCGTGACCAAGCCCTTCGCTTTTGAGGGACCCAAGCGCATGGCGCAGGCAGAGGAGGGAATCGAGGAGCTGGCACAGTTCGTTGACTCTCTGGTAGTGATCCCCAACGAGAGACTCAAGCTGATCTCTGCAGATAAGATCACCCTTTCCAACGCGTTCAGTATGGCAGACGATGTTCTGCGCCGCGGCGTACAGAGCATTTCCGATCTGATCAACGTTCCCGGATTTATCAACCTTGACTTTGCAGACGTGACCAGCGTGATGAAGAACGCAGGCTACGCGCACATGGGCGTAGGATCTGCAAAGGGTAAGGATAAAGCCGTCGAGGCGGCAAGTGAGGCAATCTCCAGCCCCCTGCTTGAGACCTCCATCAAGGGCGCAAAGGGAATCCTGATCAGTATGTCCGTATCTCCCGACGTCAACCTTGACGAGGTAGATCTGGCATCTACCATGATCACCAACGAGGCGAATCCCAATGCAAACGTCATTTGGGGTGTCTCCTTTGATCCCGAGCTGGAAAACGAGATGCGCATCACCATCATCGCGACCGGCTTTGAGAAGAAGCCCGGCGACGAGATGCGTCTGGGTATGACGGTCAACACCAATCCCGAGTCTCCCTTCCGCGCGGCATCCCGCCCTGCGGCACCTGCAGGAGCGCGTCCTGCGGCTCCCACTGCAAGACCTGCACAGCCCGTGCAGAGAAGAGACGTTCCCGTTCGCAGACCTGCTCCCACGGCAGCTGCAGACGATGAGGATATCTTTGATATGATGAAGGGAATTTCCCGCAACTAAAAGCAAACCGTCCGCGTTCGTTTTGACGAGCGCGGGCGGCTCTTTTTTTCGTATTTTGCAATCTCTCTTGAAAAAGAGGAGAAGATATGATACAATGAACTAAGATAACAAGCTCGGGAAGGAGGCAGAAAATGAAGATTGCAATATCGAACGATCTGATGCGAAGAAGCGACAGTGAAACGATCGGGGCCGGAACACCCTCGCGCGAGCTGATGCGACGCGCGGCAGAGGCGTTGAGCCGTGCATATCCATGGGAAAACGGTGCCGTGATCGTGTGCGGCGTGGGAAACAATGCAGGGGACGGCTACGCGCTTGCCTCCATTCTCAAGGACCACGGCATTACGTGCCGTCTCGTTCTGCTTGAGGAACGCTTTTCGGGGGACGGAGCCTTCTATTTTGAGGAATGTATCCAAAAGGAGATCCCGTGGGAGATCTATTCCGATCGGACGGATCTCTCAAGCGCCTCGGCGATTGCAGATTGCATTTTCGGAACGGGCTTTCGCGGGTGTGCCGAGGGGCGCGCGGCAGAGCTGATCCGAGCCGTGAATGAAGTGAATTGTCCCGTGATTTCGGCGGATATCAATAGCGGGATGAGCGGGGATAGCGGACTTGGAGAGCCGTGTGTGAGGTCTACGCTGACGGTTGCGATCGGATCCTATAAATATGGGCACTTCTTGGGGAATGCCAAGGATATGATCGGTTCTCTGACGGTTGCCGATATCGGGATTGCGGTGCTTAGGGAGTCTGTTTGCCAGGTTCCCGAAGTGACCGATTTTTCATCGGTTCTACAGCACAGGTCAAGAAATTCGCACAAGGGTGATTACGGCTACGTTGGAATTTTGGCAGGCTGCACCGAGTATTCGGGAGCGGCAAAGCTTGCAAATCTCAGTTGCGCCGCCCTGCGCGCGGGGTGCGGTGTCTCTACCCTCGCCGTGCCGAACGGGATTGCCGCCAGCGTTTCACCCTATCTTTTGGAGAGCACGCTGATGCCCATGCCCGACGATGGAGCAGGGCATATGGTGTTTCAAGAGGGCGCATTGGACGAGCTAATGAAAAACAGACGCGCCTTGGCGGTTGGTATGGGTTGGGGGAGATCTCAGGAAAACGCGAAGATCCTCGCCTATCTCCTGGAGCATTATGACGGTGCGCTCGTGATCGACGCGGACGGCTTGAATACGCTTGCAGAGATGGATTCCTCGCTGCTAAAGCGTACGCGTGCGAAGGTTTTTCTCACGCCTCACCCCAAGGAATTTGAGCGATTGAGCGGACATTCGGTCAAAGAAATTCTTTGTGATCCCGTGTCCCTTGCACGTCGGTATGCCTATGACATGGGTGTGTGCGTGCTGCTCAAGGGTGCCTGCACGGTAGTTACCGATGGGGAAGAAAGCTATCTGGTTGACCGCGGTTGCGCGGGCATGGCGACGGCAGGAAGCGGAGACGTTTTGTCGGGGATTCTCGTGGGACTTCTCGGTTATGCCCCTGCCAACGTGCTAACCCTTGCCTGCGGCGCATATCTTGCGGGCATGGCGGGAGAGCTTGCCGAGGCAGATACCAACGCCATTTCCATGACGGCGTCGGATACTGTGCGCGCGCTCCCTCACGCAATTTCCATGATGATGTAAAAAAAGAGAACCAAATGCGGAAAAGCATTTGGTTCTCTTTTTCAGCCTACACACTGAGAAGCCTGTTTTATTTCTTCAGCAAGCTCTCATAATCAGGGCTTCCGAAATTGTCCTGACCCATCATAGCCGCAATGGTGATCGGGATCTGAACGTTTTCCATGACCTTATTGTTAAATACGTTTGCATTGTATCCGTATGCAAATACGGGAACATTCGCAGCACTGTGTTCTCCGGACATATACTTAAACTCGCCGGAAGATGTTTTCGTAAGGCTTCCCGTTTCGTGGTCAGCGGTGATCAGCACGAAGGTGTCGGGGTTGTAGAATGCAAATTCCATAAACAGGCCGATGGCTTGGTTGAACTGTACCACCGTATTGAAGGTCAATTGCATCTTGTTGGAGTGGCAATACTGATCGATGAAGGCTTCCTCGTACATCATGAAGAAACCGTCCTTGTCCTTGGCAAGTGTATTGAGTGTCGAGGTGATCTCATTCTGCAAATTCTGCGCGTTTTCCTGGCTGAATTGATTCCATTTATGGAGCTCACCCTTGATGATCGTTCCGTACATACGGTTCAGCTTTGACTGTCTGGATTTGATTACAGCGGTATCCGTTCTGAGATTTGCATGAGCGGAGAAGGCGGCAGGGGTCGCGCCTGTTACGGGCTCTGTGGACATGACTGCGGTTGCTTTGCCAAGGCCCGCTGCAAGCTCGGTCAGCGATTGCACTTCATTTCCGTTGGCATCCTTTCCGACGCAGGAGTTGTTCGTTTTGTATCCTGTCGAAAGTGCGGTTCCGCCCGCTGCGCTATCGGTTACTGCGTGGCTCGCCGATTTGGTTTGAGACTTGCCCTGATAGGGGAAATAGTAACCGTAGAAGATATCCTCACCGTCGCTGAATGCGAGATCGCCCTCGGTCGCAACGTCGAATTTATCAAACAGGAGCGTCTGATTGAAGCCCATGCCGTCGCCGATCAGCATAATGAAGTTCTTTGCCTTCTTCTGGATCGGATCGTGGATCGAGGTTTCCTGCGGGATCGTAGAGTTGAAATATTCACCCGGAACGTAGGTTTCTACAAAGAAATATGCCGCAGCGGCGATGATGAAGTAGTCGCCCTCCATTGCAATGCTTGCTTCATTGGCAAGA
>JAZSBE010000045.1:0-32002 GCA_045602215.1 Eubacteriales bacterium
CCTCTCCGAGTACGAGTTCCCGGGCGATGACATTCCGATCGTTCGCGGTTCCGCACGTGTAGCTCTCGAGTCCGCATCCACCGATCCTTCCGCTCCCGAGTATGCTTGCATCGCTGAGCTGATGGATGCTGTTGACAGCTACATTCCTACTCCCGAGCGTGGCGCTGATCTTCCCTTCCTGATGCCCGTCGAGGACGTCTTCTCGATCTCCGGTCGTGGTACCGTTGCTACCGGCCGTGTTGAGCGTGGTACCGTTAAGGTTTCCGACGTTGTTGAGATCGTAGGTCTCTCCGATGAGAAGAAGTCCACCACCGTTACCGGTGTTGAGATGTTCCACAAGCTCCTGCCCCAGGCAGAGGCTGGTGATAACATCGGCGCACTGCTCCGTGGTATCGCTAAGGAAGAGATCGAAAGAGGACAGGTTCTGGCTAAGCCCGGCTCCGTTCAGCCTCACACCAAGTTTGTTGGACACGTTTACGTTCTGACCGAGAAGGAAGGCGGCCGTAAGAAGCCCTTCTTCGCTGGTTACCGTCCTCAGTTCTACTTCAGAACTACCGACGTTACCGGTACCATCGAGCTCCCCGAGGGCGTTGAGATGTGCCGTCCCGGCGACAACGTTGACATGACCGTTGGGCTGATCACTCCCATCGCTTGCGAAGAGGGACTCCGTTTCGCTATCCGTGAGGGTGGTAGAACCGTAGGATCCGGTGTCGTTTCCACGATTCTCGCTTAATTGATTGAATGTAACCGGAAGAATGGAATGAAAAGACCGTTCTTCCGGTTTTTTCAAAGAACTGAATACGTCTTTGGGGCATGGTGAAATTCCATACCGGCAGTATAGTCTGCGAACTCGGAGAGACGCTTTCCGAGCCGATTGGGTGAGATTCCCGAACCGACGGTCAGAGTCCGGATGAGAAAAGACGAGAAAAAGGGTGGCAGTATCTTGCCGCCGTATCATGCTCCAACGAGGATTCGTTGGGGCATTTTTTCTCTCGTCAAGACTTTGCAAAGGAGAGAAAGTATGAGTATTCAAGAAAAGAACCGCCAAAGGGTTCGATACATTGCGGTCACGGGTATGCTGTCCGCGCTGTCCACTATTTTGATGATGGTCAGCTTCAGCGTGCCGTTTATGCCGTCCTTTATTAAGCTGGACTTTTCGGAAATGCCCGCGCTGATCGCAGCATTCAGTATGGGACCGCTTGCGGGCGTGGCGGTATGCTTTATCAAAAATCTGATCAATCTGCCCTTTACCACGACTGCGTGTGTGGGGGAATTTGCAAACTTTTTGCTGGGGTGCTGCTTGGTTTTGCCGGCAGGCTTGCTTTACCGCTACCGCAAAAACAGAAAAATGGCGCTGATCGGATCCCTTGTGGGAGCCGCGTCCATGGCGGTTGCGAGCCTTCCGATCAACTATTTCGTGACCTATCCCATCTATGCGAAGGTGCTGCCTCTTGAAGCGATCGTGGGAATGTATCAGGCGATCGCGCCGGGCGTTGACGGTTTGTTTTGGTGCCTGCTGCTCTTCAACGTGCCCTTTACCTTCCTCAAGGGGGGACTGGACGCGGCGATCACCTTCCTGGTCTATAAGCGGATCTCGCCGCTGATCCACGGCAAGAAAAAGGCCTCCGCGCCGATGCCGACGGTGGAGCAGGAGGAAGCAATCGCAGAAGATGAAAATATCAAGGCAGAAGAAGCGGAATAAATAAGAATCCCTGCAACCATAGTGGTTGCAGGGATTCTTATCGTTCAGGCGCGGGATCGCGCGTTCTTGGCAAATCAGAGATTTGCGGAGCTCGATTCGGTAGAATCATCGAGCGGAACAAGAACAGGCACCGTTTTTAACGGTGCCCTTTTGCAGTAGGAGAATCTGAACTCAAACGCGCGTTTTGACGCGGTGTGATGCGTTTGTTTGGCGCAGTCGCGCGTTCTTGGCAAATCAAAGATTTGCAGAGCTCGATTCTGTAGAATCATCGAGCGGAAAAAGAACAGGCACCGTTTTTAACGGTGCCTGTTCTTCTTCCGTTGGTGACCCGTAGGAGAATCGAACTCCTGTTACCGCCGTGAAAGGGCGGTGTCTTAGCCGCTTGACCAACGGGCCTGGTAGCGGGAATTGGACTTGAACCCATGACCTATCGGGTATGAACCGATTGCTCTAGCCAACTGAGCTATCCCGCCATATTGCGTTTTTGCCAACGCTCGTATATTATATCATAAAAGCCCTTTGTTGTCAATACATTTTTCAAAAGTTTTTGAGGGATTTTGAAAAGTTTTTCGGGTGGATTTTTGTCAGGTTTTTCTTGGTGCTTTTTCATTCTTTTCCGATTTCTGTTAAACACTTGGTGAGGGAGAAAATTTCTAATATAATGAACGTGATCGATAGACATATGAAAGGAATAAAACAAAAAATGAACCTTCAGAATTGCAACGCAGAGTGCCTGAACGACAAAAAATTATACATTTTTGATATGGACGGAACCATCTATCTTGGGGGTAATCCCTTTGATTTTGCCATTCGGTTTATCAAGAATCTGCGCGCGGCGGGGAAGAAGGTTTTGTTCTTCACCAACAATGCCTCCCACACCACGCCCTTCTATCTTGGGAAGCTGTCGAGACTTGGCTTTGAGCCGAGAGAAGAGGAGATCATGACCTCGGGAGACGTGACCTTGGAGTTTTTGAAGCGATTCAGAGCAGGGAAGTCGGTTTACCTCGTGGCGACTGACGAATTGGTGCAGGAGTACCGCGAGAAGGGGATCTGTCTGGTTGACGGCGGCGTAGAGAAGGCTGATATCGTGATCACAAGCTTTGACACGTCCTTGACCTATCAGAAACTGGACGACGCTTACAGGCTCATCAGAGGGGGCGCGGAGTACCTCTCCACCCACCCCGACATGAACTGTCCCACCGAGACGGGATTCATTCCCGACAGCGGCGCGATCGCTGCGCTCGTGACGGCGTCCACGGGCAAGATGCCCACCTATTTCGGCAAGCCCTACCGCGAGACGATCGAGATAATCGGAGAGGCGACAGGATTTGCCAATGACGAGATGTGCATCTTTGGTGACCGTCTTTATACCGATATCGCGCTGGGCAAGAAGTTTGGCGTGACCTCGGTTCTGGTGCTCTCGGGCGAGACACAACCGAATGACGTTGACGCCGCAGATGAGGCAGATAAGCCCGACTACGTGTTCGATTCGTTGGCAGACGTGGATGATTTGATGTTTGGTTAAATGAAAAAAGGCGAAGGGATTCTTCGCCTTTTTTATTTTATAAATCTCTGTGCGTAGCTGCAGCGGCGGCAGAGGTCCTCGGATGCCTTACCGCATCGGAAGTCTTCGACGATTGCCTGCGCGCGGTCAGAGGTCAGGATGGATTTAATGTCCTCCTCAAAGATGTTTCCGAGGTTGATGACGCCCTCGCTGTCGAGACAGCAGGGAACCACCGTGCCGTCCGCGAGGATCCCGAACTGATCCTTGAGCCCGTAGCAGAAGAACTTGTCGCCCTTGATCTCGGCGTTCTCGTCGGGCCACTCGAAGCGGTCTCCCCACTCGAGAAAAATGCGATCGCGGATCCTCACCCCGCGTCGGCTCTCTGCCCAGTCACCGGGGATATGTTCCTTCAGATGCGCGAGGGTGACTTGGTTTCGGTCGCCGTCATGTCCTTGATTCCACAAGCGAAAGACCACGATGGTGCCTGCCGCGGCGGCTTTCTTTGCCACGTCTGCAAGGTCACGCACATAGCGCGCGTGCGCCTCGTCGCCCCCCTCCTCAAAGCTGTGCAGGGAAATATTGATCTTGTGCACGCCCGCCGAGAGAAGCTCCTCTGCGCGGCGGGGAAGGAGCGTGCCGTTGGTGGTGAGGATGGACTTGTACCCGCGCTCTCCCGCCATGCGAATGAATTTGGGGAGCCTGGGATGCGTCAGCGGCTCGCCCATGAGGTGGTAGTAGATGTACTTGGTCTGATCGGTCAGCTCTCCGAGGATATGCGAAAACTCCTCCTCGGTCATGCTCCGAGGCACGCGGCTGTGCCCGTGGCAAAAGGAGCAATTCATGTTGCATCTGTTTGTGATCTCGATATAGACTTTGTTGTACATGACGGCTCCTTTCACGGTATGAAATCTCTAGTATACCGTCAAACTGTTGTCAAAAGTGTTGTCACGCTAAATTGATAAATATGCAAAAAGTGGCTTGGAATAAGGCTTCCAAGCCACTTAAAAACCTTATTGTATTATTTGTTTTTCAAAGTCGTAACCGAGGAAACGAGCATTCTGCGGAGTTCGATGCATTTCCCATGAAAGCCCTTAAAATCCGCTTCTGTCAGCGAATTTGTTTCGTAAAGCAATTCAAGCCAATATTCGCTTTCGTTACACTCTTTGAGGGCAATTTCAAACTTTGAGATAAAGTCCTTTGTTCCTTGAGCGTATTGAGCTTCATGAACGTTTGCACCAACAGATGTACCACAACGCAAAAGTTGATTTATCAAGGCACTTTCAATGCCGTTTTGTTTGAGTCTGCGGCAGAGAAAGACTATATCTTTAGAAAATTCTTTAGATTTTGTTCTCAGTACACTGTCAGCCATAATAAATTCCTGACTTTCAGTTATCAGTTTAGAGTTATGAATTTGGCTTTGCCAAATGTTATGGGCTTGGCGTTGCCAAGCGTTATGATATGATCGCCATGTTACTTCAAACTGCACCAAAGGTGCATCATAACTACGCGAAGCGTATCATCACTCATAACTCGCCGCAGGCGATCATAACTGAAAAAATGCCCTTTCGGGCATTTTTTCATTCCCACTCGATGGTGCCGATAGGCTTGGGAGTAAGGTCGAGAAGCACGCGGTTGATGCCGTCTACCTCGTGGGTGATGCGATCGGTGATCTTGTGCAGAACGGGGTAGGGGATCTCCTCGATGGTTGCGCTCATAGCGTCAACGGTGTTGACGGCGCGGATGATCGCGGGCCAGCCCTCGTAACGCTTGCCGTCCTTTACACCGACGCTCTTGAAGTCGGGAACGGCAATGAAGTACTGCCATACCTTCTCGGCGAGACCGCAGATGTCAAACTCCTCGCGGAGAATGGCGTCTGCCTCGCGGAGCGCGTGGAGACGGTCGCGGGTGATCGCGCCCAGGCAACGAACGCCAAGTCCGGGGCCGGGGAAGGGCTGACGGTCAACCATAGAAGCAGGCAGACCAAGTGCCTTACCAACGACGCGAACCTCATCCTTGTAGAGCAGCTTGATGGGCTCGACCAATTCAAACTGCATATCCTCGGGAAGTCCGCCCACGTTGTGGTGTGCCTTGACGCCGTCGCTTTCCAGAATATCGGGGTAAATGGTGCCCTGCGCGAGGAAGGAAATGCCGCTGAGCTTGCTTGCTTCTTCGTCAAACACCTTGATAAACTCGTTTCCAATGATCTTTCTCTTACGCTCGGGCTCTGCTACTCCTTTAAGCAGATCGAGGAAGCGGTCGGTCGCGTCCACGTAAACGAGGTTTGCATCCAGCTGATTGCGGAAGACCTCGATGACCTGCTCGCTCTCGCCCTTACGCATCAGACCGTGGTTGACGTGTACCGATACGAGCTGCTTGCCGACTGCCTTGATGAGGAGCGCGGCGACTACCGAGGAGTCCACTCCGCCGGAGAGGGCGAGGAGCACCTTCTTGTCGCCGATCTGCGCACGAAGTGCCTTCAATTGCTCGTTGATGAATGCCTCTGCCAACTCGGGGGTGGTGATGCGAGCCATGGATTCCGGTCTTTTATTACTATCGTTCATTGTCGTATTCTCCTATCGAAAGAGATTAGTTGGTGTAGTTATCAAAGTATCCCTGAACCAAGACCACGGGCGTACCCTTGTCGCCCGATCCGCTGGTCAGGTCGCAAAGAGAACCGATGAGGTCGGTGAGCTGACGGGGAGTGGTTCCCTGAGACGCCATGCTGCCTACCAGGTCGTCGCTCTTCTTGCGAATGCTCTCGGAGATCGCCTCCTTGAGGGCTTCTCCGCTCAGATCCTTGAAATCGTTATCTGCAAGATACTTCAGCTTGAGCTCGTTGGGGGTTCCGATCAGACCGTCGGTAAACGCGGGGGAAACCACCGGGTCTGCAAGCTCCCAGATCTTTCCCTGCGGATCCTTGAACGCGCCGTCACCGTAGACCATAACCTCGACGTGCTTGCCGGTTCTCTCCAGCACTCTCTTCTGAATGTCAAGCACCAAGGGCTTGCACTCTCTGGGGAAGAGCTTGATCTGATCCTCGGTGGACTTGTTGGAGCCAAGCAGGCCGTAACGCTCGTTGAAGCCCTCTCCGTTGATGGAGGAGGTGAGCAGGTCGCTCAGGCTGCAGACCACCTTTGCGCCTGCCTCGAGAAGGATTCTCTTGGTGCGCGCGCGGGTGTGAATGTCGCAGTTGATGATGTGATCGGCGTAGGGCAGGATCGCCTTGATCTGATTTGCAAAGATGATCTCCACCTCTGCACCGCAGGAGCGGATGAGATCGCCGTAGTATTCCACGTAGTCAACGCCCGTAAACTCGTGCTTGTTCGAGCCGAACAGCTCGCGGTAACGCTCCAGCGTGAGCACGTCGCTGTAGGGATTCACGCCCGAGGCATCGATCTTGTCAAGGCTGACCAGCTGGTTGCCCACCTCGTCGGAGGGATAGCTGAGCATCAGGACGATCTTCTTCGCGCCCATAGCGATTCCACGCAGACAAATTGCAAAGCGGTTACGGGAGAGGATGGGGAAAATCACACCAACGGTTCCTCCGCCCAATTTTGCCTTTACGTCAGCGGCAATGCTTTCTACCGACGCGTAATTTCCCTGTGCTCTTGCAACGATAGACTCGGTGATGGAAATGACGTCTCTGTTGCGAATTTCGAATCCCTCGTACTCTGCCGCCTCCAGAACGCTATCCGTTACAATGGCTGCGAGATCGTCACCCTGGCGGATGATGGGGCATCGAATGCCTCTGGAAACCGTCCCGACTCTGCGTGTATTGTTCTCCATGTTTTTAGTTCCTTTCTGTCGGAGGATCCGCCCATAAGACGCATCCACCAAGCGAAAAAATATCAAGTACCTTATTATTATAAACTTTTTTTATTTTTTTGTCAAGATATTCGTCGATATCCCGCAAATTTTTTTTGGCGATTTTTTTGCGAAAATTGATCGTGTCAGAGGCGGTCTGCATGGCAGACCAGATACAAAATCTGAAATTCCTCCGACAGTCTGTCGAGCAGATCCCGAACCTGGGCAAATCGTTTCTCGTCCAGGTTGACGAAGGGATCGTCCAAAAGGAGGAAGGGCTTTTCCCCGTTTTCAAACATAGACTTGGTCAGCGCCAGTCTTGCACAGAACTGCAGCAGGTCGCGCGTGCCTCGGCTGAAGCTTTCCAGCTCGCGGCTCTTGCCCCCCTCTCGCACAGAGACGGTGAAGGAGGTGTCGATTTTGGCATCCGACGGGACGTCACCCTGTGCAAGCCCGATAAAATGCTCAAAATGCGCTTGCATACCGCCAAGATAGCGCGTGGAGAGTGCCTCCTTGGACTCGGTCAGAAGCTGCGCGGTTCGGCGCAGGACGGTGAGGTTTTGCTCCGCGCTGACAAGCTCGGCGGAAAGGTGGGAAAGCTCGTCCTCCAGTGCAGGAATCTTTTGCGTTTGCTCGGTGGTCCTGCCCCACAGACGGAGCAGATCGGTGTGCTGGGTACGCAAAAGCTCCAACCGTTGCGAGAGGGCGGATTCCTGCTGTCTGAGTATTTCCGCGCTTGCGGGAATCTCCTGCGTATCCTTGCCGTATTCCTTTTCCCGCTCGGAGAGATCCTGTCTCTGTCGGCGAATGCTTTCCTGTATGATGGTATGCTCCCTGCAGAGCGATTCTATTCTAGCAAGGCACGCCTCGGGCTGATTGCTTTGCCGATGCGTCAGGCGACCTAAAAATGCAGACAGACGCTCCTGCAATGCCGTCAATTCGGCGCGGATTCTGCTTGCCTTTTCCTGCGCGGCTCTCGCTCTCTGCTCCAAAAGATCCCATTCCCGAAGGTCTGTGTGGATCTGCAGCAGCGCGCGGTGTGGATCGGTCGGCAGGGACGTATATCCGCAACGGTCAAACAGATCCGAGAGGTGATCGCAGAGCTCCTGCCGAGATTTCCGAAGCTCCTCGGCGCGGCGCGATTGCATATTCTGACGCTGTGCGTCCTCCGCCGCACGTCTTGCCGATGCACAGAGCTGTCGGAATCCTTCGAGAAGGTCGCCGTTATCGGGCAAGCAGCCGTACTGATTCAAAAATGCGCGGATCTCGTTTGACAGAGTCTGCTTTTCTTGCTCACGCGCTTGTCTTTGCTCGGTCAGACGCGCAGTGCTTTTGCGCGTAGCCAAGAACAGGGCTCCGCCCGCTGCAAGTGCCAAAACCGAGAAAATCAAGAGGATTGTTTTGACAACGGGGAAGAGAAATGCCGCCGCGAGGTTGAGGATTCCAAGCACCAAAAGTGTCACGGAGAGGGGAAGGAGCAACCCGTTCTTTGGTTGCGTTCCGTCGGCGCGTTCCGCTTTTTCGGAGCTTGTGCTATGCACGCGGTTGAGGTTTCTCTCGATTTGCTCGAGTTGTGCATCGGTGGGGATCCCCGTCTTGCGGAATCGGATCTGATCTCTCGTATCCGCGCTGACGCCTGACGCCTGCAGAGCGGCGTCGGTCTCGGAGACGGATACGATGGAGGTGTGGATCTCGGAGAGCATCTTGGGAGATGGGCGTCCTTTTTCGTAGCGCGAACGCAGACGAGAGAGGTGCGTCTGCTCGTCGTCCGACAAACGCGCGGCATTCAGATCGTTTTGCGCGATGCGAAATTCCTTGAGCAGGCGTTGCGCATCGGAAAGCTCCTCGTCGGTGGGGACACGTCTGTCAAGAAAGGCGTCAAGAATCCTTGCGCGCTCGCGCTCGGATTCCTCCAGCCGTTCGCGCAGTCGCCGATATTCCGCTTGGTGCGCGTCCCGAACGGATGCCAGACGAAGCTGCTCCTGCAGGCGGCGAAGATCCTGCTCTGCCGAGGAGATCTCCTCCTTCTTTTCCTGCAGATTTTTCTCCTGAACGGCTTGCTGGGAGAGCAGATCGTTCAGTCTGTCCAGCTCCCGTCTGCCTTCGGCAAGGGCAGTACTGATGTCAGAGACCTTTCCGCGGCCTCCCTTGACCTCGTAGAATTTCCGTCTCTTGTCAATCGTTTCCATGGCAACGTCATAGCTGCCCATATCGTTGACGTCCTCAAGAAGTCCTGTGAGCTTGGCGGTCACCGAGACGTTTTCATCGTTGTTGTCCATACCGCTCTGCGAGAGAAAGGCAGAGCGAGCAAATCCCTCGGCGTCGATGCCGAACAGCTCGATTCCCACGTCGGAGGAAAAGGCGCTTGACGGCTTTTGGGTGGAGAGATCAAACAGACGAAATTCGTCGTTTGCCTCCTTGGCACCAAAGAATCGCTCGATGCGGAAACAACCCTTCTCGCATTCAAATTCCAGGCTTCCGCCGTATGCTCCGCCTTGCCATGGGATGTATTTCTTTCGTTCGTTTTTGTCAAGATTTCGCTTGGTGGTGGCAGGGAGCCCGTAGAGCATTGCCTTGATGAAGGCGGCCAGGGTGCTCTTGCCAAAGCCGTTTTCCTCGCAAAGGACGTTGAGCCCGTCGCAGAGATCCAGCGCAAATCCCGAGAGCTTGCCGAAGTTTTCGATTTCCAGACGCAACAGTCTCATACGTCAAGCTCCTCTCCGCCCAGGGCGCGCAGGCCGCAGGCTATGATTTCTTCTTTCTCACCGTCGGACAGATCGCTCGCCAGCACGCGGCGGACGAATTCTCCCTTGAGGGAAATATCGTGGAGATAATCCTCGGGACGGATCTGCAGGCGCGTCCGATTGACCAGCTTTGCAAAGTAGAATCGCTCGGAAAGCAGCTGCTCCAGTCGCGCATGGTCTACCATCAGGTCGGGAGAGCAGTCTCCCGTCAGGATAACCTTGACAAGATCTGCGGCGGAGATGCCCTCGGTGGCGGTCTGCAATTTGTTTTCCGCATCCATGTGGGACGCGCAGTCGGTCAGATCACAGGAAATTTCGCGCAGCGTCCTTCTCGCAAAGGGAATGAAGGTGTGGGTCAGACGCTGACCGTTGATCTCCAAAAGCACGAAGCCCTTCTGACCGCACTCGTCAAAGCCCCGTCCCTCAAGACAGCCCGAATAGCAGGCAATTCCGCGATCGTCCAGCGTCGCCTCGCGGTAGGTATGCAGATGCCCGAGCGCGAGATAGTCGATGTTCTTGCCACGATACTTTCGGAAGGGAATGACGTCATGCTCGTCCGTGCCGCTCTCTCTTTGCTGGCCGTGCAGGAGAACGACGTTGACGTGGTCGGCGGAAAGCTCCAATTCATCGGGGTTTGGACGCTCGCTTCCCGTGATGTAAACGTCGCCCAAGGCATAAGACGTCCAGTTGTTTCCAAAGGTGTAGAGGTTTTGAGGAAGCGTTTCACTCATGAAAAGGCGGTTGCCACTGTCGTGGTTTCCTGCCAGATAGAAAAAGCTCAGATCGGGGTGCTTTTCGATCAGCCCCAGAACGTATTGCTCGGTTTTGCGCGTGGTGCGCTTGGAATCAAAGAGATCCCCCGCGATGAGAATGGCATCCGCGCCGTTATCATCTGCGTGACGAACCAGATCCGAAAAGGTAGAGAGGATCTCACTTCGTCTCTCTCTTGCTTTTTCGGCGGGAAGATTCGATTCCATGGGAGAATCCAGGTGCAGGTCTGCACAGTGAATCAGCTTCATCGGTGTATGCTCCTTTGTGTTATTGTATATAGTATATCATAAAATCATAGAAAAGAAAAGAGTTTGCGAGAAAAAAGAATCTTTCTTGACAAAAACCGCCCGCGTTTGTTATAATAAGGACAGACGGGAAGAACGTCAATTTGGTATCGGGAGGGGCATATCGTGAAAAGATTGGGACTGTATCTGCATATTCCGTTTTGCAAAAGCAAGTGCCTCTATTGCGATTTTTGCTCCTTGCCAAATCCCAAAAGGGAGCGGATCGCATCATACGTGGACGCGCTTTGTCTCGATTTGGAGAGACGCGCCTTCGATTGCCGAAATTACGAGGTCGACACGGTTTACCTTGGTGGCGGCACGCCGACGATCCTCTCGGCAGAGCAGCTTGAAAGAATTATGGCGACGCTGGCGCGATGCTATCATCTTTCCCAAAGCGCGGAGATCACCGCGGAATGCAATCCCGCAACGGGGAACGCGGACTTGTTCCGCCGTATGAGAGGCGCGGGCTTTAACCGCCTCAGCATCGGTCTGCAAAGCGCGCACCGAGAGGAGCTGCGCGCACTTGGAAGACTTCACTCCTTTGCAGAGTTTCTCTCAACGTGGGAGGCGGCTCGTGCTGCGGGGTTTTCCAACCTCAGCGCCGACGTGATGTTTGGCATCCCCCATCAGACGCGTGAGAGCTTTGCTAAGACGCTTGATCGGGTGATTGCCTGCGAGCCGACTCACCTCTCTGCATATTCGCTTGCGGTAGAGGAGGGTACGCCCTTCGGGAAAAGAGGAGAGGATGCGCTCGATCTGCCCGATGAGGAGGGGACGCGCGCGATGTATCTGGATATGGTATCTCGTCTTGGCAGTGCAGGGCTTTGTCAGTACGAGATCAGCAATTTTGCGCGGACGGGGTATGAATCACGCCACAATCTCAAATACTGGAGCATGGATCCGTACCTTGGCTTCGGCCCTGCGGCGCACTCGGATTTTGAGGGCGTGCGCTTTGGAAACAGTCGGGACGTAGAGGCTTATCTTCGAGGTGAGGAGATCGTATCGGAGCGTGACCGACCGAGCGAGCTTGAGCGTATGAACGAATCTGTGATGCTTCGAATGCGCCTGACCGAGGGGATCTCTCTCTCGGACTTTGGGGCGCGCTTTGGTAAGCGCGCGGCGCAACGGGTGCAAGAATCCTTGAAAAAATACGAGCAGGGGGGCTTCATCAGAGCAACCGCCGACGGGTTCGCCTTTACCCCCGAGGGCTTTTTGGTGAGCAACGCCATACTTTCGGAGATTTTGGAGTTTGGCGAGACAAGCCTGTAGAATCAAAAGACGAAAAGCTCTTGACAAAAGCATGATTTTCGTGTAAAATAGTAGCAGAGACAAATATCAGAAAGGTACGGAATGTCATGGAAGAAAATCAAAACGAACGCGAATTTTTCACCCTTGTAGATGAAGAGGGGAATGAAATTGAGTTTGAGCTGATCGGAAAGGCTGAGATCAAGGGAACCGTATACTATGCGATGATCCCCGCAGGCAGCGCCGAGGAGGCAGACGAAGGATTTTGCGAGTACGTCATTCTCAAGGAGGAGGCGGATGAGAGCGGCGACGCGACCCTCGTGACCGTTGACGACGACGAGGAGTTTGATGATGTTGCAGACTACTTTGACGATCTGTTCTCCGAGGAGATCGACTACGACGCAGAGTAATTACGAAATCCTTCCTGCTTAGTGCGTGATAATCGGCGATAAAAACCCACAATAAATTAAAGGAGTCCGACCCCGCAGGTGGTTTGCAGACCTCCCGTCACCGATCCCGATTGACTTGTCTCGGCCGATGACGGACGTTGGGAGCAGTAAAGCTTCGGCCAGGACACCGCCCTGAACAAACAGGGTTTTCCTTTCCCGATTACACGGCTCGGTGGGGTATTAAAAAACGCTTCCCATGAAAAAATTCATGGGAAGCGTTTTTGTGTGACGTAGTCACGGAAGAAATTCAAAAAACGGTGTATAATAAGAGTGTAAAAGAAAATGAAAGGAGATTTGAGATGTCTGCTTTGGTAGTGAATAAAAATAATTTTCAGTCGGTAAAGGAAAGTGAAAAGCCCGTTCTGCTTGATTTTTACGCCGCATGGTGCGGTCCTTGCCGCATGGTCTCCCCTCTGGTCGACCAGATCGCAGAGGAGCGGGAGGATGTTGTGGTAGGAAAGATCAACGTGGATGAGGAGCCCGAGCTCGCGCAGGCGTTCGGCGTGGTCAGTATCCCGACGCTGGTAGTTCTCAAGGGAGGGAGCGAGGTCAACCGACAGCTTGGCGCGCGTCCCAAGGCACAGATCCTAGAGATGTTAGAGGGCTAAACGGCGAAGCCTTTGCTTGTCGAGCAGCTTAACCCCTCCGCGGGAAAGCTCGACCATTCCCTCGGTGGAAAAATATTTGAGCATTCGCGAGACCACCTCTCGGGCAGAGCCCATGTACTTGGCGATCTGCTCGTGCGTGAGATGAATGATCTCACTTCCCGTCTTGGAGGCTTCGTCCAGAAGGAAAATGGCAAGGCGGCGGTCAAAGCTCATGAACAGGATCTGTTGCATGACCCACATGACGTCGGAGAAGGTCGTCATTGCCGCCTCCAAGGCAAAGATCTTCATTTCGGGGATCTTGTCGGCAAGGGATGCAAAGGCGCAACCCGAAATGACGACGCATTCGCTGTTTTCCTCTGCGTCCACGAAGACGTCAAAGGTGAGGTTTTGGAAGGCGCAGGATGCCGAGAGCATACACATCTCGCCCGGAAACAGACGGTAGAGTGTGATATCCTTGCCGTCATCGGAGAGCATATAGAGCCGAAGGCTGCCGCTTTTTACAAAGATGACGCCCGTGCACTCGTTTCCGTCATGGATATTCGCGCCCTTGGAAAATTTGGCGCAAACCGAGCAGTCGGCAAGATACTGCTGCTGCTCTGCGGTGAGCTTGTCCCAAAAGGGGAAGGATTGCGCAAACATAGTTTGCATTTCTGTCTTGTCCATGGTCATGCCTCCGATCAAAACGGGAATTTTTGCCTTTGAAATCGTCACCATTATACCACGGTTTTTGCCGTGTGTCAATTATAAAATCAAAACAAAACAAAAGGAGAATCAAGAAATGAAATACGTATGTGATGTATGCGGTTGGGAGTATGACGAAGCGCTGGGAGATGCTGAGCATGGCATTGCGCCCGGAACGAGGTTCGAGGATCTGCCCGCAGACTTTGAGTGCCCTCTGTGCGGTGTGGACAAGGATCACTTCTCCAAGGTAGAGGAATAAAAAAGAAAGCAACCGCAAATGCGATCGCATTTGCGGCTGCTTTTTTGTTTCAACACGCCTCTCCGAAAAGGATTTCGATAACAAGCGTCTCTTGCATTTCGGCAGGAATGGGCGCGCCGAGCGTGTCCTCGGTGGCGCGGCGGCGCAGCTTTGCCTCGATGACAAAGCGATCTCGGCCGTTGGTCAGAACAAAATTCGAGAAGGCGGGGAGGGTGAGAAAGCGATACAGGGTATCCGTGACGGGGATCTTTCTCTGATGCTCCGATTGATGGGAGAGGCGGATTTGAAATGCTCGGCGATCAGCGTGATCCAGCGTCAGGTGAGAACCAAGCGCGCTGTCTCCGCGAAGAGAAAGGAAGACGCATAGGAGAAACGCCGTCCATCTGGCGTGGTCTCCCGCGTGGAGCGGATAGTGTCCGATGGGGAGATCTGTGACGTTTGCGCGACAGCCCGCAAGATGGGCGACGTGAGCGCAATGAAGTCGGAAGTCCCGATCGGGATCGGGAATCAGGACGCGGTCACAGAGCTCGAGCGTTTCACACAGTTGGGCATAGATCGTCTCGGCATCCTTGGACGGGGAAGCGGATGCGCGTGTCGCAGGAGAGAGACGGATTCTGTCGGCTCCCAAGCACCCCACCGCATACGCGACGGTGTCGGGCTCTCCGTGCGGAAGCATGACGGGGAGCAGTCCCGTTGATGAAAAGAGGTCGGTGAAAACGAGCAAGATCCCTTCCTCCGCTTTGACGGCAACCGTCTGGGCGTATTTAAGATTTTGCTCCAGAAAGTCGAGCTCCGACGGCGGAAGCTGAACGTTGTACCCCGGCTTGAGGGTGAACCCGCGAGAAGCGAGCACCGTGTAAGGCTGACACGGATCGAGAATTGCAAAATCCTCGTAAAAACGGGGACAAGCGCTCTCCTGCTTTTGATCGAGATAGGCGGCGCTCGGAACGTAGGCGCGAATTTCTGACGGTGTCATGGCGGTTCTCCTTGACTGACTTGCTTGTTGTCTTCTATTTTACCTCATAATTATAGACAAATGGTTTCCAAGGAGAAAAGATTTTATAAAAAATCGAAAAAAATCAGAAAAAAGACTTGATTTTTGATAAAAGGTGTGATATAATACTTCAGCATGTTATGCGAAGCGTAACACATTTTGAAAGGATGTCAAAGAACATCCAAACAAACGAAATGAGGTAGAATAAAAATGAAAGACGGAATCCATCCTAACTACGAGACCTGCATCATCAAGTGTGCATGCGGCGAGACTGTTGAAACCAAATCCACCAAGGGCGGCGAGCTGAAGGTTGATATCTGCTCCAAGTGCCACCCCTTCTTCACCGGCAAGCAGAAGTTCGTTGATGCCGGCGGACGCGTTGACAAGTTCAAGAGAAGACTGGAGTCTTCCAAGAAATAATCACGGTAGATTTGACAGAAAAGGCAAGCTGAAACGGCTTGCCTTTCTTTTTCCGAATACAAGAGCACGGTTTGTGCGGAAAGGAATCTGTTTATGATGGAAAAACTCGAGAAATTGGAGTCTGCAAGAGCCGTTCTCGTCGGCTTGAACACTCCCGACGGATCCATGGAGGAGACCGAGGCGAGCCTTGCAGAGCTGGAGCGTCTGTTGGAAACGGCAGGAGGCTGCTGCTTTGCAAAGGTGATTCAGAACAAGGAGCATCCCGACGTGAGAACCTGCATCGGTATCGGTAAGGTTGCCGAGGTCAAGCAGATTTGCGGCGCATACGGGGTACAGCTCGTGGTGTTTGATCTTGAGCTTTCTCCCTCGCAGATCCGCAATCTTGAGGAGATCATCGGAGACGAGGTTCGCGTGATCGACCGCTCCATGCTGATTCTGGATATTTTTGCCCTTCACGCCGTGACGGGGGAGGGAAAGCTTCAGGTCGAGCTGGCGCAGCTTAAGTATACCGCTCCCCGTCTGATCGGAAAGGGAACCGAGCTTTCCCGTCTGGGCGGCGGAATCGGCACGCGCGGTCCCGGAGAATCCAAGCTGGAATCCGACCGCCGTCATATGAAGCGTCGCATTGCCGCACTGGAGGAGGAGCTTCGCGCACTGGATCGCAACCGACAGACCATGCGCGCGGCAAGAGATCGGAGCGGCATCAAAAAGATTGCCATTGTTGGCTATACCAACGCGGGGAAATCCACTCTGCTCAATCGTCTGACCGATGCGGGGATTTTGGCGGAGGACAAGCTTTTTGCAACGCTGGACCCCACCACGAGAAAAATGGAGCTTCCCGACGGAACGCCCGTGCTTCTGACCGATACGGTCGGCTTTATCCGCAAATTACCCCACCATTTGGTCCACGCCTTCAAGTCCACCTTGGACGAGGCGGTTTATGCCGACGTTTTGCTGATCGTGGTGGACGCGTCCGACCCCGAATACAAGGAGCAGCTCGAGACGACCGAGGCACTTCTTGCCGAGCTGGGGGCGGCGGATAAGCCCATTCTGTACGTCTTCAACAAGTGTGACCGAGGTGCTTCGCAAATCTTCCGTTCCATTGGGACGTATGCAAAAAATCACAAGACTGTGACGGTTTCTGCGGCAACCGGGCAGGGAATGGACGCCTTGCTGACGAGCATTCAGGAGCTTTTGCACGACGGCAAAAAGCAGATCGTGTTCCATATTCCCAACGCCGAGGCGGGCGCGTTGAACCTGCTTTACAAAAACGCGGTTGTCGAGGACGTGGAGTACGGTGCGGAGGGGATGACCGTGACGGCAACGGTCGACGCCAAGACGCACGGAATGCTCCGAAAATTCGATCCGAACTGGGTGAATGAAGATGAGTACTGAGAAGAATACGCAGGCGGTGACGTGTACCACGCTTTGCCGCGAGGCGTCTGCGGAATTTGAAGAGAAGAAGTCGGTTTTTATCGGGCATGCCGCGCCCGTTAAGACCGAGGAGGAGGCGCTCGCGTACATCAAGCAGAAAAAGGCGGAGTATGCTGATGCGCGACATAACGTGTGGGCGTACCGCCTCAGAGGAGACGTGGTCATGCGCTGCTCGGATGACGGAGAGCCGCAGGGAAGCGCGGGAGTCCCCGTCTTGGACGCGCTGAGAAAATCGGGCGTGAGTGACGCGGTGATCGTGGTAACGCGATACTTTGGCGGGATCCTGCTTGGCGCAGGAGGACTTGTCCGCGCGTATTCTCACGCGGCAAAGCTTGCGATCGACGCGGCAGGAATCGCCGTATTCGAGCAGTACACCTGCTTTCGTCTGGAATGCGGATATTCGGAATATCAGCGATATCTTGCCGAGCTTCCAAAGTTCGGCGCACTGATCGACGGCACCGAGTTTTCCGACCGCGTGTGTCTCTCCTTTTCGGTGAAATCCACACTGCGCGACGCCGTTTTGAGCCGCATTCGCGAGATGAGCAACGGAAACGATCTTCCCACGGTGATCGGCGAGCGATTCGACACCGATTCGGGATCCTGCGCCACGTCATGATGAGAAATCGGATTTTTATAGAAAACTTGTAATAAAAAAAGTGTTTTTTGCTTTTTTTGTGTATATTAAGAGTACATTAGGTTGAAACGGAGGGAACGGTATGAAGCATATTTGCGATCTGGTGCTGGAGCGCGAGCGGGAGACGCTTTCAAAGTACGCCTTTCTGACGTCTGACACAAGAGGGCGGGATCACGATTGCGCGCCGAGCGAGGTTCGCACCGAGTTTCAGCGCGACCGCGACCGCATCGTTCACTCCCAGTCCTTCCGCCGTTTGATGCACAAAACGCAGGTGTTTGTCGCGCCCGTGGGCGATCATTACCGCACGCGTCTGACACACACGTTAGAGGTGTCGCAGATCGCGCGGATCATTGCGCGCGCGCTTCGTCTCAACGAGGATCTGACCGAGGCGGCGGCTCTTGGGCACGATCTTGGTCATACCCCCTTCGGCCATGCGGGCGAGGAAGCGATGCAAGCGCTTTATTCTCCCGATTTCACCCACTACAAACAGAGTCTGCGCGTGGTGGAGGAGCTGGAGAACAACGGCAAGGGGCTCAATCTCACATGGGAGGTCAGGGACGGTATCGTCAATCATACGGGCAAGCATCTTGCGTCAACCCTGGAGGGCGTCATTGTGAAGTTTGCCGATCGGATCGCCTACATCAATCACGACATCGACGATGCCTGCAGAGCGGGAATTTTGCGAACAGAGGACATTCCCGCGCACCTTCGAGAGGTTTTGGGTGAGACGCACAGCGCGCGGATCAACACCATGGTCCTGTCGGTGATCCTGGCGAGCACCGACCGCGCCGAGATTCTGATGGAGCCGCATATTCAGGCGGCGACGGACGAGCTCAGAGCGTTTCTCTTTTCAACCGTCTATACAAACTCCACCGCAAAGGCGGAGGTGGGGAAGGCAAAAGGGGTTCTGGCGGCTCTGTACGAGCTGTTTGTCGGACATCCCGAAAAAATGCCGAAATTTTATTTTGACCGTTGCGAGAGCAACGGCGTGGAGCGAACGGTGTGCGATTTTATATCGGGCATGACCGATCGCTATGCAATTGAACTTTACAAGGAGCTTTACATTCCGAAGGTTTGGAAGACGTAAAGCAACGAAGAAAACAAGCAGAAGGGAGGCGCGATGGTGAGACTGCCTGAAAATTTCATACAGGAAGTGGTGGAGCGAACCGATATTGAAGAGCTGATCGGACGCTACGTCACGCTCAAGCGCGCAGGCTCGAATCTGCAAGGGCTTTGTCCCTTCCACAGCGAGAAGACGCCTTCCTTTACGGTGACGCCCGCCAAGCGGATGTTCTACTGCTTTGGATGTCACGCGGGGGGGTCGGCGATCACCTTCGTGCAGAAGGCAGAAAATCTGGATTTTACCGACGCCGTGGAGTTTTTGGCAAACCGCATCGGCTTGCCCCTTCCCAAAACGGCGGGGCTACCCTCCGAACGAGAGGGCGTGTCGCGCAAACGCGTGCTGGAGATGAATCTGGAGGCTGCAAAGTTCTTTCGAGCGTGCCTGTTCGATCCTCGTTACGGCGCGGAGGGTATGGAATATCTCAAGGGCAAGCGCGGACTGTCCGAAGCGACCATCAAGCATTTTGGTCTGGGCTTTGCGCCGAACGGATTTGGAATGCTGACCGACCATATGCACCGCTTGGGTTACACTGACGAGGAGCTGCAGACCGCATTCCTGTGCGGAAAAAGTCAGAAGACGGGACGCTCCTACGATTATTTCCGCAACCGTATCATGTTCCCCATTATCGATCCGCTTGGGAATGTGGTGGCGTTCGGCGGACGCGTGATGGACGATTCCAAGCCGAAGTATCTGAACACCTCAGACACGCCCGCGTTCCGAAAGAGCAACCATCTCTTTGCCCTTAATTTTGCAAAGAACTGCTCCTCCGAGCAGATGATTTTGTGCGAGGGATATATGGACGTGATTGCCCTGCACGCTGCAGGATTTGAATATGCGGTGGCTACACTCGGAACGGCGATCACGCCAAGCCACGCGCGAATTTTTTCGAAATACACCAAAAAGGTGATCATCTCTTACGATTCCGATCAGGCGGGACAGAATGCCGCAAACAAGGCGATGCAGATCCTCGGGGAGGTCGGAATGGAGGTCCGCGTTCTGAAATTGAACGGTGCAAAGGACCCTGATGAATACATCCAAAAATTCGGCCCCGATCGCTTCCGCCGCGTGCTGGAGCAAAGCCGAACGGGGTTTGAGCACAAGCTGGAGGCGATCCTCTCAAAATACGATCTGGAGCTTGGATCGGACAAGATCCGCGCGTCGGGCGAGCTGTGCGAGATGATCGCAGGCTACAATTCTCCCGTGGAGCGGGCGGTTTATCAAGCACACGCGGCCAAACGCTTGGGGCTTGGCGAGGACGTCATCAAAAATTCGGTTGAACGCATCCGACAGAAGCGCATGGCGGAATACCGATCCCGAGAAAGCCGCGAGGCGCAGGCGAGCATCAAGAATTTTGGCGACCGCATCAATCCCGATTCGGCGCGTGATCCCAAGGCGGCAGCTGCGGAGGAAAGCGTTCTCGGGCTGCTGTTGATCTACGGGGAATACCGAAAAGCGGTGGCGGACGGAACGGTCGCTCTCTCGGCGGATGATTTCGTTACCTCCTTCCATCGAAGCGTTTTTGAAAAAATGATGGAGATGGAGCAATCGGAGCTTGGATTCCGATTCGAGCTGTTCGGGGAGTGCTTTTCTCCCGACGAGGTCGGACGGATTCAAAAGATGGAGGTCTCAAGACAGTCGCTCACGCAAAACGGACCGCAGATCTTCCGTTCTGCCGTGGACGCCTTGCGCGCCGTTCGGGAGGAAAAGGAAGTTGAAAAGGGTGGGATTGACGCCCATCTGGAATACATGAGAAAAAAGAAGCAATTACATAAAGGAAGGGTTGATCCGAAATGAAGAAGATTGATGAAATGGAAGAGATGATCGAAGAGGTTCAGACCGAGGCTGAAAAGAAGCAGCAGCTGACGGTTGAGGCTTTGATCGAGAAGGGAAAGAAGGGAAAGCTTTCTCAGAATGACGTCGACGCGGCAATGGAAGAATTGGATTTTGACGTCGAGCAGATAGACCGATTCTATGAAAAGCTTGAAGAAAACGGAATCAGCCTGGAGGAGAACATTTCCGGCGAGGAGATGGACGCCATCGAGCACGAGGTCGCGCGCTTCAGTGCGGCGGAATCCATGGAAAACGCGCTCGAGCAGGAGGGTATTTCGATCGACGACCCCGTGCGTCTGTATCTGAAGGAGATCGGTAAGGTTCCGCTGCTCAACAACGAGCGTGAGAAGCTTCTGGCAGAGAGAATGATGCAGGGCGACGAGAGTGCCAAGACCGAGCTGGTGGAGGCAAACCTCCGTCTGGTCGTTTCTATCGCAAAGAGATACGTAGGACGCGGTATGTACTTCCTCGATCTGATCCAGGAGGGAAATCTGGGTCTGATGAAGGCTGTGGACAAATACGATTATACCAAGGGATATAAGTTCTCCACGTATGCAACCTGGTGGATCCGTCAGGCGATCACCCGTGCGATTGCCGATCAGGCGCGTACCATTCGTATTCCCGTTCATATGGTTGAGACCATTCACAAGGTATCCAGATATTCCAGACAGATGCTTCAGGAGCTGGGAAGAGAAGCGACTGCCGATGAGATCGGTGAAAAGATGGGTATGAGTGCCGAAAAGGTGCGCGAGATCATGAAGATCGCGCAGGATCCCGTCTCTCTCGAAACGCCGATCGGTGAGGAGGAGGACAGCCATCTCGGCGATTTCATTCCCGATGACGATACCCCGTCTCCCGCAGAGGCGACCTCTACCAACATTCTCAGAGAGGAGCTGGAGCGTCAGCTTCACACCCTCACGCCCAGAGAGGAGCACGTGATCAAATTGCGCTTCGGTCTTTACGACGGAAGAACGCGCACGCTTGAGGAAGTGGGCAAGGAATTTGACATCACCCGTGAGAGAATCCGTCAGATCGAGGCAAAAGCGCTCCGCAAGCTGCGTCACCCCAGCAGAGCCCGCCATTTGAAGGGATTTGTCGAAGGATAATCGGCAGATGTAAGTTCGTTTTCGGTGCAAAAAACAAATGCACATTTTTGTATAATGCACCGATAAAAACGGCAGAATTGCAAAAAACAAAGACGCAGAGTTGTATGAATTGACGATAAAAAGAAGTGTTCGTTTTCCGAATGAAGTCCTTGGGGCTCGGCAAAGGGATCGGACACAAAAAATTCACTTGACTTTGCTGCCAAAATGTTGTAAAATATCTATGTATAGATATAGGGCAGGCGGGAATCGTTTTGCTTGCCACAAAATCGGGAGGAAACACCAACATGAAAAGAAGACTTATTTGTTTGGCGCTGTGCCTTGTGCTCGTTCTTTCTGTCTGCCTGACCGGCTGTAGAGAAAAGACGTCCGAGGAAAAGCAGCAGAACATTCTGGACCAGGCGTCTGAGGATACCATCACGCTTACGATGTGGATGGTGACCGAGCAGCCTGTGAGCGATGCGGTCAAGGCATCGATCAACAGTGCGGTGAACCGTCTCACGACGTCCAAGTTCAACACGTACATGGTCATCAACTTCCTCACGGAGGATGAGTACTATGCTACCTTGACCAATGAAATTCTCCAGGGCGAGGACGCGAGAAACGAGTTTGCGCCCGTGAAGCTGACCTCCTCTCCCAGCATTATCTACGGCTACGGAGACGAAAACGATAAGACCGACACCTTCAAGAAGCGTTACCCCGGTGTGGTAGAGCATCAGGTGGATATCATCTACATTGCCGGTGAGGAGATGTACAAGGAGTATGTTGACAACGGCTGGCTGATGGTGCTTGACACCGAGCTTTCCGGTGCTTCCAAGAAGATCGGCGAGAACATCTCCGCAACCCTGCTCAAGGCAGCAAAGGTGAACAACCGTACCTACGCAGTTCCCAACAACAAGGCGATCGGCGAGTACACCTATATGCTCATCAACAAGGAGCTTGCAGAAAAGACCAATCTTGACGGTGTTTACAATCTGGGCAAGATCGACGGCTTCTTCAGCGACTACATCCACTACTACCTCCAGGATGTCGCAAAGCTTGTTGCCGAGGACGAGGCATACGCGAATTATCTTCCCATCGCGGCAGATTACGATGATTGCCTGGATCTGTTGGCGCATTATTGGTCGATCAATCCCGATACGTATGAGGCTGAGAACGACGTCTTCTCTGTTCTCGGTTACCGCTATACCGATCCCAAGACGCTTTCCAAGGGACAGACGGTTCTTTCCTTTGACAGCCTGTTTGCAGACGAGGTCTTCTGTGAGAACCTTTTGAAGCTGAAGGGCTATGAGTTCGACGGTCTGTTTGGAACACTGGAAGAGGGTCAGAAGGCGGCGATCAAGTTTGAGACGGGCGATTTCGCAGCGTACGAGGAGTACCTTGAGGATAGCGAATACTACCCCGTGATCGTGAAGTATCCCACCGTAAACGTGGAAGACGTTTATGAGAGCATGTTCGGTGTTTGCACCTACACCGTGGATCTCGCAAAGAGCATGCAGATCCTGACCTACCTCAACACCAACGCGGATTTGAGAAATCTTCTCCAGTACGGTGTGGAGGGTGAGCACTACAGTCTGGTTGAGGATGGGAAGGGCGGCAAGAAGGTCGTTCGTCTGACCGACGAGGAAAAGAACGTTCTTTACTCCATGGACATCTTCAAGACCGGAAACACCTTCGTTGCATATCCCGATTCCTATATGGATGAGAACGTTTGGGAAATCGCAAAGAAGCAGAACCTTGACGCGCTGATCGATCCTCTTCTGGATTTCGACTTTGCGCAGATCGTGAAGGATGCTGCGACCGTTGAGGAAGAAGAGGTTAAGGTTGGATCCAAGGGTTACGCTTACACCTACACCTCCGGCTACTCCAAGGAGGTTGCTTCCGAGCACAAGTATCTGAAGACTTGGATCGACAAGTGCGACAAAATCGGTAAGGGCGTGTACGTCTTGCACTCCGGTTCGCTTGACGGACAGAACTTCTCGGGTAAGATCTATTACTACAACAACAATATCGTTGATGCAACGGTTACCGTCACCGACGGCGACGGCGCGCTCAGCGTGAACTACGAGGGAACGGTTGGAGAAGGAGCCGTTGTTACCGTAGTGAACTTCAACGGTAAGAAGAATTCCGGTAACCTGGCGTGGAACGCAACCGTTAACAACGCAAAGGTTCATACCACCGTATCCTACAGAAACGCGGACGTTACGCACGATTTCATGGATACCGAGAACTACACGGTTGATCTGGACACCAACGTGACCAAGACCATGATCTCGGATAACAAGCCTGTTTGGAGCTGGATTGTCGATGTTTCCAATCAAATTAAGGAAGAGGAAACGCAGATCAGAAACGGTCAGCTCGAGACTTCGATCGCTCCCAGTCTGGAGAAGATCCACGTGGCAACCTATGTGAGTGAGACGGAGGGCGCATCCTCTTACACCTGCGTATTCTACCTCCCCAAGATTGACACGAGCTATTCCATCACGGCACATCCGACTGTTGCAAACGGCGTGTTGAACGTCGATCTGAGCTATCAGAACAGCACTGCCGCACTTGCAGATGGCGCAGTGAACTATGCGATCTTTATCCTGAACGTTGACGTGAAGACTCCCATTGAGGACGTCGAGCTTACGTTCACCGTTGACGGAGAGAATGTTGACGAGAAGCTGGAGGGTGTTGTCCTTGCTGAGGATCCCAAGATCAATATGATCGGCGACTTGAATACGGGCGCGCTGAACTACTTCGCAATGATCAATGAGAAGGTTAACAAGCTGCTGGCTGACTGTGAGACCTTCGAGGACTATGAGAAGATGGTTCAGGCACTGCACGTTCTCTTCACTCCCGTCTCTTTGGCAGATGCTGCTAAGAAGATTGCGGCTGACGAGGATAACTACTCGGTACAGCAAAGAGGACAGTACAAGTTCGATGAGTATCTCTACGGAGATGCATACGATGCGCTTCCCACGAGCTTCAAGGCGTTCCTTGAGGAGCTTGACGGTGAGGAATTCTACCTGATGCTGTCGTACATGACCACCACAGGTGAGGTTACTCGTTACAAGATTGACTTTACCGCAAGTGCAGGTAGTGAGGTTCAGGCATCTAAGCAAAACATTGACGTATATAACGCGAGTGTGAGCGGAAATGACAAATACAGAGATAAGGAAGACTACTACAACTTCAAGTCTCCCTATGCGCTGTATATGGAGTGGCTCAAGAAGAACGGCTACGAAATCAAGCAGTAAAAAATAAGTTTTGGACACCTCGGAGAAATCCGGGGTGTCTTTTTTTCTTTTATGACAAAGCCAGACATACACAATTAAAATATTTTGGAAAATATTATTATGGGGTGCATTTTCAAAAATGCACGGGTTACAGAGGAAGAATGTGGAAAATACACAAAAACACGCCTGATTTTTGTTAAAAATTCTTGACGTAAAATGGATTTTTATGTTGTAAAATGAAGGTTGATATGGTATAATAAAGCATCACGGGCTCTTTTTGACGTGGGAGATCTACAAAATCTATTTCAAATGCGACACAGGTGCCCTTTTTTGTTGTCGCCCAGGAAGAGGAGTTTGCCAATGATTCGAATTGCGATATGCAGTGGTGAAAAGAAAATGCTCGATGAAATATGCGAGCTTGTGAGGAATTATGCCGCGCAGGAGAGCGGTCGGGAGATCGAGCCTGCTGTGTTTGATTCAGCGCGGGGCCTGATCGGCGCATTGGAGGTCAATATTTTCTTTAATGCGTTTCTGATCGATGCCGCGCTTGGTGATGAGGCGGGGATTGCGCTTGCTCGGGATATTCGAGAAAGAGGGAGCGAGGCGCCCGTGATTTACGTGGATACCGCTACCGACAATGCTCCCGAGATCATTGAAATCGGTGTAACACGGTATCTTTTGAAGCCGATCGCGCCCGAGCAGTTTTATGAAGCGATGGATGCGGTGGGCGCTCAGCTTGAAATGATGGGGACGCGGTTCATAAAGCTCAAAACCGAAAACGGCGTAGAGCGCATTGCCATTAACCAAATCGTGTATTCGGAGGCGCACGGCCATTATCAGTACGTCACGCGCAAGGACGGAACGCAATTCCGCGTCAGAATGACGGTTACGGAGCTCTTGACTCGGCTTAGCAAATACGGCGGCTTTATCCGCATTGGCGCCGCCTACATCGTCAATCTCAGACACGCCCAAAGCGTTACGAGCACCGAGCTGTGCTTGTGCAATGATATCAGCATCAAATTCCCGAGAGGAAGATATCAAGAGACCAAGAATGAGTTTTTGAATTTTCAATCGGATCTTTGACCCTTCCGATCAGCTGGGAACACCGTCCTCCCGCGTGCCTGTCGAGGCGAAAAAAAGAAGGTGTAATTTGTGCCAATCAATGTCTAATATATGCCAAACTCCCCACAAAAGGGGAGTTTTTCTATATAATAATGCTACCAAATTCATATTGGGTGGCAGAGGGGGAAAAGCGACCCGTGTGAAGGTGGACTTTGTATTTCATGCAAAACAAGGAAGGTATGCCTTGGCGCATGCCAAGAATGAGTACGAAGAAACAACGATACGAACCCGGAGGAAAACGAAACAATGAAAAAACAAATTCTGACAGTATTGCTCGCAGTCATGGTACTGGCGAGTATGTTGTGTGTTACATCTTTGGCGGTTGTCCCCAGTACGCCAATTCCCGATGCGGACGTGGAGCTTCTTACGCCCGATGAGGCGGCAGAGATCTTTGGCTTGTCGGATCCCGTGCAGGCTGCCGTGTATTTCACTGCAGTAGAGACCGGCGATGAGGCAGAGGAAAACGGATACGGCAATTGGTTCACCGATTTCTATCTCAGCTTTACAGGTCTGAGCGGCGAGACGCTGGTTGCCAATGAAAACTGCTATATGGTAGGAAAGCTTGGAAGTCTTTCACGCGCGCTCAATCTTGACGGTATTGAGGTTGAGGCGGGCATCGAGTATCCGATCGTTGAGCCCTTGCTCGGCGCCACTCTTACCTACTATGACATCTGCGAATACGTTGTAGAATTTCCTGCAGCTCTCTATATCGATCCTGCTATTCTGGCAGCAAACCCCGACCTTTGCATTACTCTGTCGCTCAGAGCGACTGACCCCGATGACCCCGATCACTACATGACGGTCGGAAAAGCTGCTGCTTACACGGTAAAAGTGGTGGACGGCGTTGCTACGCTGGATGGAGAGCTGGTAGACGTTGAAGCCAGCTTTGAGCCTGTAGAGCCTCATATCCACTGTGTCTGTGTGAACTGTGTCAACAACGTGGCTCCGCTGTCTCTGGACGATGACCACGCCCACGATGGCGATCCTCAGTGGAAGGAATGGAACGGAATCAGCGATATCGATTATACCGATAACGTTGCGTACGTTTATCTCCAGATTAACGCAGAGCTGAGTGAAACACTGGTCGTTCCCACAGGAATGACGCTCAATCTTTGCCTTGGCGGAAGCACCTTCACGTCCTCGGGCTTTAACGGCAGCGCAATTCACGTCGCAGAGGGGGCTACCTTGAATCTCACCGACTGTACCACGGATGGTCTGATCACCGGATTTAGCTCTGATCTCGGTGGCGGTGTGTACAATGAGGGTACCTTCAATATGTACGGCGGAACCATCTCCGGCAACACGGCAACCGAAAACGGCGGCGGTGTGTACAACACTGAGGACGCAGTCTTCAACGTGGCAGGAAACGTGATCATCACCGAGAACACCAAGGGCGCAGTGGCAAACAACGTGTATCTCAACGAGGATCAGCTGATTACGGTAACCGGCGCGATGAGCGAGGATGCAATCATCGGTGTGACCAAGGCAGGCGAGAACAGCCGTCTCTTTGTTGAGTACGGCGCAGACTATGAAGACGTCTTCGTCAGCGATAACGGCGACTACCACGTTGCGGTAGAAGGCGATGACCTTATGCTGAAATCTACCTTTACGGTTAACGTAAGCTACGGCATCGACGGCGTTGAGAACGGCGCGGTTGAGGTCGAGAAGAACGAGCTGCTCTCGCTCGAGACGCCCGTAATCGCAGGCAACGTCTTTATGGGCTGGTATGCGGACGAGGACTTCACGACTCCGTTTGACTTCTCGGCTCCCATTACCGAAGACACGACCGTGTATGCAAGATTCTTCGCGGTAGTGGAAAAGGTTGTAGAATCCATCCGGCAGAGCGTGGTGGATGGCGAAACGGTTTACACGATCATTTACACCGACGGAACGACCGAGAGCTTCGTGATCAGAGACGGTGCTGACGGCGCAGACGGTGCTGATGGCGCAGACGGTGCTGACGGTAAGGACGGCGTTGACGGCAAGGACGGCGTCGACGGTAAGGATGGCGTTGACGGCAAGGACGGCGTCGACGGCGTGAACGGTGTTGACGGTAAGGACGGTGCCGACGGTAAGGACGGTCAGACCCCCTATGTTGGCGCAAACGGCAACTGGTGGATCGGTGATACCGACACCGGCTTGAATGCGGCGGCAGCGGATGGCGTTACCGGTGATAGAATTACCGCTGCAGTATGCATCGGCGGTATCGCTCTCATCCTTGACATTCTCCTTATTGCAGTGGCACTGATCAAGAAAGAGTATTATTGATTCGGATCATAAAAGATCTTTGATTCAAATGCAAATTTGGGCTAAGCCCAAACCCATATAACGACAGAAGAGAGAACAAATCGGTTTTATAGCCGAAACGTTCTCTCTTTTTCTGTTGTTTTTTAGTTTAGAGTTATGAGGCTCGCTAGCTCGCCGTTATGAGCTTGCACAGCAAGCGTTATGATATGATTGCCTTTGTAACCTATAACTTGGCGAAGCCAATCATAACGATACGAAGTATCTCATAATTTATAACTTGCCCGCAAGGGCAATCATAGTTTAGCGTGAATACTCCGTTAAGAGTATCACGCTAAAGGCTCACCGCTTGTTTTTCGCTTTTTCCGAACTTTTTTCGGGAATAGACTTGAAAAAAACGAATTATATGTTATAATGATGGAAGAATGAAGAGATTGAGAGGAATACGCAGACCATGTTTGGAGAACAGAAGGTTTCTTTTTCAGGCGTTCAGCCCAGTGGCAATCTGACCATTGGAAATTATCTTGGCGCCATTCGTAATTTTTCCGCCTATTCGGAGCAGTATAAGACCTTTTACTGCGTCGTAGACCAGCACGCGATCACCGTCCGTCAGGTTCCTGCCGACCTCAGACGCAGAACCTATGAGACGCTGGCTCTTTATATGGCGTGCGGACTGGATCCCGAAAAGAATACCCTGTACGTGCAGTCGATGGTGCACGAGCACACCGAGCTTGCATGGATCCTCAACTGCTTTACCATGTTTGGCGAGCTTTCGCGTATGACGCAGTTCAAGGATAAGAGTGCCAAGCACGCCGACAACATCAACGCGGGACTCTTTACCTATCCTGCTCTGATGGCAGCGGATATCCTGCTCTACCAGACCGACGTGGTGCCTGTCGGAATCGACCAGAAGCAGCACGTAGAGCTTTGCCGCGACATCGCGGAGCGATTCAATCAGCTTTATCCCGGCACGTTCACCGTTCCGGATCCCGTGATCGCCAAGCACGGCATGAAGATCATGTCTCTGGCGGATCCCACCAAGAAGATGAGCAAGTCCGACGAGAACGCGAATGCCGTCGTGTATATTCTCGATGACCGTGACACCATCGTTCGCAAGTTCAAGCGCGCGGTGACCGATTCGGATTCCGAGATCCGTTTTGCCGCAGAGAAGCCCGGCGTGAGCAACCTCATGACCATCTATTCCTGCTTTACGGGCAAGACGATGGAGGAGATCGAGAGAGAATTTGCAGGCGTTGGCTACGGCGACTTCAAGCTTGCCGTGGGTGAGGTGACCGCAGACGCGTTGGCGCCCGTGCAGGCGCGCTTTAACGAGCTGCTCTCCGACAAGGCGATCCTCGAGGCGCAGATGAAGAAGGGCGCGGAGGAGGCCTCCTGGTACGCAAGACGCACCCTTTCCAAGGTGCAGAAGAAGCTTGGCTTCGTGCAGATCAGATAAAAGAAGAAAGAGCCGTTTTACAACGGCTCTTTTTTGATCTATTTTTGCAATACGGTTGCTTTTTTCTGTAAAATATGCTATAATGAGTTGAAAATACTGTCATTCTTTGATCGTTGCGGAATGAATGTTGACGGAGGAAAACGATGTATCCATACGAAATTGTGTTTGGTCTTGGACTGTATGAGATCATGCTGATGCTTGGCTTTTTCGGCGCGCTCATATATTTTCGGATTTTTGCAGACCGCGCGGGATTTGGCGCAAAGCTTCAAAATCTTGTACTCCTGTGCGCGGTGTGCGGTCTTGTGTTCGGCTACGGCTTTGCGGTACTCACACAGGCGGTCTACAACGCGCTGGAGAGCGGTCGGTTTGAGATTGCAAACGATACCGGCGCGACCTTCTACGGCGGCTTGGTCGGCGGCGCGGGAACTTTTATAGCCATCTATTTTGCGGCAGGGCATTTTCGTCTCAAGCCGCGCGAGGCTGTCGTGAATTTTCCGCATCTGACCGAGATTGCAGCGGGAAGCATTGCGTTGGCGCACGGATTCGGTCGATTGGGCTGTCTCTTTGCGGGCTGCTGCCATGGAAGCGAGACCGACGCATGGTACGGCATTTATCACTATTACGTGGATGCTAAAGTTGTTCCCGTGCAGCTCTTTGAGGCGATCTTCCTCTTTGCTCTGTGCGGGGTTCTGACCTGGAGACTTATCAAGGGTTGGAGAAATAATCTTGCGGTTTATCTGATGGCGTACGCCGTTTGGCGCTTTGCGGCGGAGTATCTCCGCGCGGACGATCGCGGCGCGACGGTGGTGACCTTCCTCTCGCCCTCGCAGCTTGTGGCGGTCCTTCTCTTTGCGCTTGGCACAGGACTTTTGATCTTGTCTTGGAGAAAAGGGAAGACCTCGGGAGGCAACCATGAAGAAGCGTGATCTCGTGGCGCGTTTGGGGGCATTGATTGCATCTCTTGCGTTTTTGGCGGTCTGGGTATTGAGCCCGTCGCTGTCATCTGATCCCGTTACCGCAGAGCTTTGGCGTTCGGTGATCTACAGAGGGCTTGCGAGCATGGTGTTCGTGTTTGCGCTGATCTATCTCGAGTACCGCGTGTTCTCGGCACCGCGACTTTCGCACATGGCGGTCTTCCTGCCTGCCTTGGTGGTGGCGGTGAACAATTTCCCGATCCTCGGGATGGTGGGTGGAACGGTGTGGATCGAGCGCGGAGATCTCATCTGGGTCTACGTGCTGGACTGCCTGATGATCGGCTTGTTCGAGGAGCTGGCGTTCCGCGGCGTGCTGTTGCCCTTCCTTTTGGAGAAGAGAAGGAAAAGCAAGTCGCAGATCCTTTGGACGGTGGTGCTTTCCTCGGGCGTGTTCGGATTGATCCATCTGATCAACCTCCTTGAGGGGGCGGGTGTTGGCGCAACGCTTTTGCAGGTGGGGTATTCCTTCCTGATCGGCGGAATGTGCGCGATCGTTCTGATGAAGACGGGCAACCTTGTTTACTGCATTTTGCTGCACACGGTGTACGATATCGGCGGCAGATGGATGACGGTGGCGGGCGGAGAGCTTTGGGACACGCCTACGGTGATCCTGACCGTAATTCTTGCTTTGATCGTGATCGCGTGGATGCTGGCGGTCTTTTTCCGAATTGACGAGGAGGATGCCGGGCGGTTTTATCGTTGATATCAAAAAAGGGGAAGCGTTTCTCTCTGCATTCTTAGCGGAGAAATAGGCAGGCGCCAAAAATCGGCGGAGAACTTGTTTTCTCTGCCGATTTGTGTTATAATGAGGCTAACGAAAAGCCTCCCACCGAGAGGAAGGTGGCACGGCGTAGCCGTGACGGAAGGAGCCTGCGTGACTTTAGGTTTGCGCTAACCTCATTGAAACGCACTCTCCCTCAGTCAGCCGCGGCAAGCCGCCGCTGACAGCTCCCTCCCGGAGGGAGCCTTGGGATATGTGCAACCTTAGGGGTATGGGCTTTGCCCTATGCCTTTGTAATACAAATGCGAAACTGGCGATAAAAGGAGGAATAAATCTATGATACAACCGATAAACACTAACGATATTAAGGAATGCGTTGATGTAATTAAAGAAAGTTTTTTAACTGTAGCCAATGAGTTCGGTTTTACAATCGAAAACGCCCCTCGCTTTACTGCTTTTGCCACAACGGAACAACGCTTGTCATGGCAACTAAATCATGAAAACAGACCTATGTATGCTTTTGTTGTTGATGGAGACATTGTTGGATATTATTCATTGGCGTTACAAGAAAATAAGGAGTGCGAACTGAATAATTTGTGTGTGCTGCCTCAATTTAGACATCAAGGCATAGGCGAAAAACTATTATTGCATTCATTTTGTGTGGCAAAAAGTTTG
>JAZSBE010000046.1:0-50961 GCA_045602215.1 Eubacteriales bacterium
TAATGATCGCACCGATCATACGGGTAGAAACGCCCCAAGAGGTCTGATGCGGATGGCGGACTGTGTTATCTCTGCCCGTGAAGGTGATGTCAAACGCCTTTGCAAAGCCGTCTCCGAAGTAATGCGAGGTGCCTCCCTGAAGCGCGACGCCGTTGTGCATCATCGGCTCGATCGTATAGGTCGCCTCTGCACCCGCGAACTTTTCCTTTTCGGTCTTCTGACCCGTGATCGCGGGGATCGCAAGCGCGTTCAGATAGAACTCCTCATAAACGCGGAGCATCTGCAGAGTCTCCTCCTCTGCCTCCTCCTCGGTCTCGTGCATGGTGTGACCCTCCTGCCACAAGAACTCGGAGGTTCTCAGGAAGGGACGGGTGGTCTTTTCCCATCTGACGACGTTGCACCACTGGTTGTAGAGCTTGGGAAGGTCGCGGTAGGACTGGATCACCGTCTTGAAATGCTCGCAGAAGAGCGTCTCGGAGGTGGGACGGATGGCAAGACGCTCGGTGAGCTTGTTCTCGCCGCCAAAGGTTACCCACGCGCACTCGGGCGCAAACCCCTGTACGTGATCCTTTTCCTTCTGGAGAAGGCTCTCGGGGATAAACATGGGCATATAGATATTCTCGTGACCGAGCGCCTTGAAGCGCGCGTCAAGATCCTTTTGAATGTTCTCCCAGATCGCATAGCCGTAGGGACGGATGATCATGCATCCCTTGACGCCGGAGTAGTCGACCAGCTCTGCTTTTTTTACAACGTCGGTGAACCATTGCGCGAAGTCCACGTCCATCGACGTGATCTGCTCCACCATTTTTGCATTGTTCTTTGCCATGATTGTTTTGTGTGATCCTTTCTCTTTGGCTTGATGCGGTTCGGCAATTTTTGTAAGACGCCGATCCGACCGCATAAAACCGCGATGATACATTATACTTAATTATATCGTGCGACGGTGAAAATGTCAAGTCCTTTTTGGGAGATGCGCGCGAATTTTGCTTTTTGGAAGGGAAGTGCGAAAATCGTTGAAGATTACGGTTGGAGGGGTCATGTTTGACAATCTGACGACGGCAGAGGCGGTGAGAGAGGCGATGCGTGGAGGAGAGGTCTGTCGGGTCTACACCCCTAACGCCCTGATGCTCCGCGCCTGCGCCGAAAACCCCGCCTACGTCGAGCTGCTCAACTCGGCGTCCATGGTGCTCCCCGACGGCTCGGGGGTGCTACTGGCGGCAAAGCGGCAGGGAACGCCCTTGCGTGAGCGCGTGGCGGGGATCTCCTTTGGGGAGGCACTTCTCTCGGAGGCGGCAAGGCGGGGAGATCGCGTCTTTCTGTTGGGCGGGCGGGACGGTGTTGCGCCCCGCGCGGCGGAGAGATTGCAAAAAAGATACTCGGGTCTTGTCATTTGCGGCACCTACTGGGGGTATTTTGAGAAGGACGGGGAGGAGAACCGACGGGTTCTCGGCATGATCAGAGCCTGCCGTCCCGAGATCCTGTTGGTGTGCTTTGGCTTTCCCATACAGGAGATCTGGATCCGCGAAAATCTCCCACGGTTGCCCTCGGTGCGCGTGGCGGCAGGGCTTGGAGGCTCGCTTGACGTCTGGGCGGGAGACGTGCGCCGCGCGCCCGTTTTCGTGCAGAGACGGGGACTCGAATGGGCGTGGCGCATGGCGGCAGAGCCGAAGCGACTGACGCAGCTCCCCGAGATCCTTCGCTTTGCGCAGGACACGCGAACGAAAAAAGCAGACCGCGTCAAGTGACGCGGTCTGCTAAAAGACAACAACTTGTAAAACAGCAAGAGTTTTTAGCCGCTTTTTCTTTGCAAGAAGGAGGCGCAAAGAAAATAGCTTGAGGCTCGCAAGCTCGCCGCAAATCGCTGCGCGAGTTTGCCAAAAAGAAACGCCGTTTGAGGAAATTTCGCGCTCTGCGGAGCGCGACAAGGGCTCCGCGCCCTTGACCTCGCAAGCTTTTGAAAAAGTTTGATCAAAACTTCCCTAAATTACTCCCCGATAAACTTCTTCACGCACGCGATGAGGTGCCGAGCAGATTCCTCGGAGGAATCCTCTGCGAAGATGCGCAGGAGGGGCTCGGTGCCCGAGAAGCGGCAGATGACGAAGGCACCGTCGGTGAAGTAGATCTTGCAGCCGTCCTCGTAATTGACCTTTGCGATCTCCTTGCCGGGGAAGGTGGGGAGCTTCTTTTCGGTCATGAGCAGGCGGTCCACGCTTTCCTTTGCCTCGGGAGTGAAGCGGAAGTTGTCCTCTGCCATGACGTAAACGCCGTAACGCGCCTCAAGCTCCTGCCAGATCTCGTGAGGTGCTTTGCCGAGCGCGCAGACCATCTCTACAAAGAGGGATGCGGCGTAGATGGAATCCTTGCCGAAGATGTGACCGCGCACGGTCAAACCTCCCGAGGATTCGCCGCCCAGTACCGCGTCCATCTCGTCAAGCTTAGAGGAGATGTACTTGAATCCGACGGGTACCTCGTAGCAGGTCTCGCCAAAGGATTCTGCCACGGCGTCCAGCATATGGGTGGTCGCCAGATTTCTGACCACGGGGCCCTTCCATCCGCGGTATTCGTGGAGGTAGTAGTAGAGCATGACAAGGATCTGGTTTGCGGAGATGTACTCTCCGTTGCTGTCGATGATACCAAGTCTGTCACCGTCGCCGTCAACCGCGATTCCGAGATCGTACTTTTCCTGAACCACGCGACCGGTAAGCTGGGTGAGCTGACGGGAGCCGGGAGCGGGCATTCTGCCTCCGAAGTAGGCGTCCTTGTTGGAGTACATCAGGTCTACGGTGCAACGCGCGGTGTAGAGCACGGTCATAAGGGGATAGGTTCCCGAGCCGTGCATGGGGTCAAAGAGAATGCGGATACCAGACTTTTTGATGGCGTCCAGATCGAGCTGAGAAAGAATGGAATCCAAAAAATCGTTGAAGGGCGTTTTGAGCATGCGAACGAGTCCGGACTTCTCCGCCTCGCTCCAAGGCATACTTCTTACCTCTGCGCGGTCGATCAGCTCCTCCAGACGGTTGGTGCATTCCACCGAGGAATCGCGTCCCTCCTCCACGATGAGCTTGATGCCGTTGTATTCCGAGGGGTTGTGGCTGGCGGTGATCTCAACGCCGTAATAGAGCTTTTCATGCTTGACGGTGAACATGACCAAAGGGGTAGGAGCGGAACGGTTCATAAACCAGACCGAGACTCCGTTGGCGCACAGCACCTCGCCAACCCATCTTGCCGCGTCCGAGGACAGAAAACGGCGGTCGTATCCGATCATCACGGGACGGTCGGTCTTGCCTTCCTCACGCATCAGATCATAGATGCCTTGCGCAACTCTCTGCACGTTTTCCTTGGTGAAATCCTCTCCGATCACGGCTCTCCAGCCGCCTGTTCCGAATTTGATTCTCTCTTTTGAAACGGTTTGCATTTCGTTTCCCCTTTCCTTTGCTTTGTTGTCTATATTATAAAATATCTGAAAGCAAATGGAAATAGAAAAAAAGACACAAAATCTTTGAAAAAGGCACAAATTTCGAAAAATAAGGAATTTGCTTGACTTTTGAGCGTATTTATGCTATACTAATTTCTTGGTGTCTATTGGATTATCCATATAATAAGAAAGAAGGTTTTATCGATCATGTCTACCACGGCATCCACGTTGCTCAGTCTCTCTATCGCCCTGCTTTCGGGCCTTCTGCTCTCCAGACTGGCAAAAAAGATTCAGCTTCCCGCCGTGACCGCCTACCTCGTTGCAGGCGTTCTCATCGGCCCCTTCCTTTTGGGAACGCTTGGGGTTCCCGGGATCGGAATTTCCCACGCGCAGGTCGAGAGCTTTGGTATTATTGCCGACGTCGCGCTTGGATTCATCGCCTTTTCCATGGGAAATGAGTTTCGCTTGGCGCAGCTCAAGGAGATCGGCCGTCAGGCGACGGTGATCGGTATCTTCCAAGCGATCTTTACCACTCTGATCGTGGACGTGGGACTGGTCGGTTTACATCTTCTTATGCCCGACAAGCTCTCTCTGTCTGCGGCGATCGTGTTGGGTGCCGTTGCAACGGCGACCGCTCCTGCGGCAACGCTGATGGTCGTCCGTCAGTATAAGGCGAAGGGCCCTCTGACCGACATTCTGCTCCCCGTGGTCGCCTTGGACGACGCGGTGGGTCTTGTGGTCTTTGCCGTATCCTTCGGTGTGGCAAAATCCCTGAGCCTGGACGTCATCAATCCCCTTGCCATTATTCTCGAGCCCCTTCTCGAGGTGGTGCTCTCCCTGGCGTTGGGACTTGTGATGGGCGGACTGTTCACCCTTTGCGAGAGAGTCTTCCATTCCCGCTCCAAGCGTATGGCGGTGTCCGTGACCTTCGTGCTTATGACGGTGGCGATCTCCTCGCTCTCCTTCACCGTGGGCGGTATTCACGTGGCGTTCTCCTCTCTGCTTTCCTGCATGATGCTGGGAACGGTGTTCTGCAACTTCTGCGACGTGTCGGAGGAGCTGATGGACAGAGCAGACCGTTGGACGGCACCCATTCTCATTCTCTTCTTCGTTATCAGCGGAGCTGAATTGGAGCTTTCGGTCTTCAATCAGTGGGCGGTGGTTCTGATCGGCATGGCGTATATTGCGACCCGTTCGATCGGCAAATATTTTGGCGCGCGTATCAGCGCAAAGGCGACCAAGTGCAATCCCAATATCATCAAGTATCTGGGCATCACGCTCCTGCCTCAGGCGGGCGTGGCGCTCGGTATGGCGATCAAGGCGACCCAGCTTGGCGCGGACGGATCCATCGTGCGAAACATCACCCTGTTTGCCGTTCTGATCTACGAGATCGTCGGACCGTTCCTGACCAAGATCGCGCTCACCAAGGCGGGTGACATCAAGGCAGAGGGCAAAACGTCCGCCCGCGAGGAGGCAAAGCTGGCGATCGAGGCTGCCAAAAAGCAGGCTTGACATTGCCTTGACAAAATCCGCGTTTTGTGCTATGATAGGAGCAGAACGCATAGGACGGAAGGGTACGGTTTATGAAAAATTTCTTTAAGGGAATCGTGGTCGGTCTTGGAGGCGTGGCACCCGGGCTGAGCGGAAGTGTCTTGCTGGTGATCTTCGGGCTCTATCAGAAGACCATTGATGCGATCGGTACGCTGTTCAAGAATTTCAAAAAGAACTTTCTCTTTCTGTTCCCCCTCTTTTTCGGTGTGGGAATCGGCGTGCTTTTGTTTGGAACGATTGCGGATTTCTTCATTGAGACCTTCGAGATGCAGACGCGCTATCTCTTTCTCGGACTGGTTGCGGGTACGGTTCCGCTTCTCTACAGACAGGTGAAGGAAAAGGGCTTTTCGAGAAAATATTATATCCATATGATCCTTGCCGCCGTGCTTGGTTTCTCCTTCTTTGCACTCACCAAGGGACTGTTCCCGCGCGTGACCGATCCCAATCTGATCCAGTCATTGATGATGGGCGTGATCTACGGACTTGCCTTCATCGTTCCCGGACTTGACAGCGCGGCGACGCTTTCCTCCTTCGGACTTTACGAGGCGTGGCTGGCGGCACTGGCAGACCTCAATTTCGGGGTGCTGATTCCGGCGGCGGTCGGACTTGCCACGGGGGCTCTTGTGATCTCCTTCTTTATGAGCAAGCTGCTCAAGCGGTTCTACACCGCGACCTTCTCGGTGATCTTTGGATTGTTTCTCACCATTATGCCGAGAATGCTCAACGAGAGCTGTGTTCCCGCTCTGAACGGGAAAACGGTGCTTTCCTTTGCACTGGCGGTGCTCGGATTTGCAGTCTCCTTCTATTTCGGAGATATCCAAAAGCATAACGCGTGGATTCGGGCGAAGCTTGGGAAGAAGGAAACAGAAGGAACAACGAAATAACTCTGATTAAAAAAGTTCCCACAGACCAATCAAACGGTTTGTGGGAACTTTGTTTTTGGAGATAGAAGAATCGGTTTGCAGACCAAAGGCATACAGACTGTTAAATAGTATAAAATCCTTAGCCGCTTTTCTCTTGACGATGTAGGCGCAAGAGAAAAGCTCGCAAAAGAGAAGCGCCGTTGGGGTGTTTCGCGCTCTGCGGAGCGCGAGGAGGGCGTTGCCCCTCCACCCTACAAACTTTTGAAAAAGTTTGATCAAAACTTTTGTCGAACTAACGAAAGCCGTAAAGGTGTCTACAAGGTAAAGCAACCTCGATCCGATCGGATTGAGGTTGCTTCTTTTATGCTTTACCGAAACTCCTTGACGCCGTCCGCCGCATAGACGTGCGTGCGGAGGATGGAGTATTCCTCCTTGGCGGGGTCGCCCGAGAGGATGGAGCATTCCCGCTTTGCCGCGGTGATGAGCATTTCGGGGTTGAGGTATTCACTTCCCGATGCCGAGAGGATCGCGCTGATGTGGATCTGACCCGCGCGGTCGGGATTGTAGGTTACGCGGATCGACTTGATCAGGGGGATCAGGTCGATCTCCTTTTCTCCCGATTTGGTCTTCTTGGTCATGGTCAGGGGCGAGGTCTCGTAAAGCTTTTGCAGCTTTTTCGCCGTCTCCTCGTCCGCACCCTCGAACTTAAGGTTCATCTCGTATTTCGCCCAGCCGATGTCGGCAAACTTGGTCGTGGGCTCGTAGACCTCCTCCACGCGCATCTCCTCGGTCAGCTCCGCGTTGAGTCTGTCGCGCAGCTCGGCGGGGGAAATGTCGCGGTCAAGGCGAAGGTCGATCATCTCGCACTCGCTCTCGGTTCCCACAGACAAGGGGAGTCCGAAGATCACCTTGGCGTGGGGATTGAAGCCCTGTGTGTACCACATGGGGATATCGGCTCTCATCAGCACGCGCGCAAAGGTGCGCTGAAGGTCGAGGTGAGAGATGTATTGCAGACTGCCCACCTTGCGGAACTTGATCCGCAGGGTCTTGGGAGTGTCGAGCTTCTTCCATTGGTTCATGGTCTCCGATCGGTTCGGAATCTCGGGGATGGTGAGCGCGGAGGGCGTTTCCGCCTCGGCGTTTGCCACGTGGGGACAAACCGCGCGCACGCCGCCCAGCTTGTTTGCGCCGCATCCGCTACACTGCTCGCGGCAGTTGGGAGTGGTTGCAGCCGCATACGCCTTGGCTCTCTCGCGCAGGAAGAATTCCTTGCTCACGCCGCAGTCGATGATGTCCCAAGGAAGGATTTCGTCAAGCCCGAACGCGCGGTTGGCGTAGAAGGCGGGATCGACGCCCGTTCTCTCAAAGATGCTCATCCAGTTTGCATAGTTGAAGTATTCATCCCAAGAGTCGAAGCGGAATCCCTCGCGGCAGGCAAGCTCCAGCGCGTCAGAAAGACGTCTGTCGCCCCTTGCCAGCACCGCCTCAATGTGGCTGACCTCGGCATTGTGATGCTGATAGCGCACGTGGCGGTTGGTGATCTTGGTCTTGAGGTATTTCTGCTTTTCCACGAGCTGCTCCATGGTGTCCTGCGCCTCCCATTGGAAGGGGGTGAAGGGCTTGGGGATAAAGCAGGAAACGCTTACCGTCACCTGAACCTGACGGGATTTGTTTCTCTTGGGGTTCTGATAGTAGGAGTCCACCACCGTCTCGGCAAGCTTGGCAATGCCGTCCAGATCCTCGAGCGTTTCGGTGGGAAGTCCCTCCATGAAGTAAAGCTTGACGGCGTTCTTGCCCGCGTCAAAGGCGACCTTCATAGTGCGGAGCACGTCCTCCTCGCAGACGTTCTTGTTGATGACGTCGCGCAGTCTCTGCGTGCCTGCCTCGGGGGCAAAGGTGAGGGAGGAGGAGCGCACCGAGTCGATGCGCTTCATCAGCTCCTGACTGAAGTTATCCACGCGCAGGGAGGGGAGAGACAGGCTGACCATATTCTCGTCCGTCCAGGACAGGAGCTTGTCGCACAGAGGCTCAAGCTGGGTATAGTCGCTGATGGAGAGGGAGGAGAGGGACATCTCCTCGTAGCCCGTGCTGTTGTAGAGGCACTTTGCCTGACTGTTCAGCACCTCGGGGGTCTTCTCGCGCACGGGGCGGTAGATCATACCCGCCTGACAGAAGCGGCATCCGCGAATGCATCCGCGGTAGACCTCCAGCATAATGCGGTCGTGCACCGTTTCAATGTAGGGCATGACCACCTTGTCAGGGAAATACACCTGATCGAGATCTCGGATGATCTGCTTTTGAACCTTTTTGGGAATATCGTCATAGACGGGGGTATATGCCTCGATCGTGCCGTCGGATTTGTAGGAAACCTTGTAAAGAGAGGGAACGTACACGCCCGGAATGGTGCGCGCCGCCTCGTGGAGGAACGCCTCGCGGGTGTATCTGCCCTCGTCCTTCATTTTGATATAGAGACGGACGATGTCGGGGAGCATATTCTCTCCCTCGCCGATGTTAAAGAGGTCAAAGAAGTCTGCCACGGGCTCAGGGTTGTAGGCGCAGGGACCTCCTCCGATGACGATGGGGTCGGATTCTCCTCTCTCCGATGAGCGGAGCGGGATCTTTGCCAGATCCAGCATATTGAGTACGTTGGTGTAGCTCATCTCGTACTGGAGGGTGAATCCGAGGAAGTCAAAGCAGCCCAGCGGATCCTTGCTTTCCAGCGCGACCAAGGGGAGATCGTGTCGCTTCATTTCCTCCTGCATATCCACCCACGGGTCAAAGGCGCGCTCGCACCAGATGTCGGGATGCTCGTTGAGAGACCCGTAGAGCAGGCGCATACCGAGGTTGGACATCCCGATCTCGTAGGTGTCGGGGAAGCAGAAGGCAAAGCGTGCCTTGACCTTGGATTTATCTTTGAGCACCTCTCCGTACTCTCCGCCCGCGTATCTGCCGGGCTTGGAGACCGATTTGAGAATGGTGCTGTTTGGACGGTTGGGATTCATAATATCGGAATGCCTTTCTTTATTTGAAGTTTTGCGCCGATCCAAAGCGGAAGGACAGATGCGTTGCGAGCCATGCCGCGAGAGTCCCCACACCCTGGAACGCAAGGGCGAGCAACAGGGGAATTCCCTGCAGCATCTCGGTCATACGGAAGGAGATGAGCGCGGAGAGTGTCGCGCCGATGATCGCAAGGACGGGGAGCGCGAGGTAGCCCACCGAGCGGATCTGACTGATGACGTTGGCGGCGACCAGAGGACGCACCGCGTCAAAGCGGTCGCCCAAGGCGAACGCGCCGCAGTCGGCGATCTCGGTTGCCTCGTCGTTTTCGTATTTTCCTGGCTTGATCACGCGGACGTATTCGACCCCCTCTGCTCGGCTTGCCTGCAGGAAGGCGTCGTTGATGGCGGGATCGTAGGTGCGGATCGCGCAGTCGGTGGCGTGCTCGGAGAGGATCATCACCGTCTGCTCAAATTTCGGGGAGACCTCGTATTCGATCTCATAGGTCAATTTGAGGACGCCGTTGATGGCGATATAGGTCACGCTGACGTTTTCTGCACGCGACGCCGCGCGGTCGGTGCTCTCCTTGGGGATTCTGACGCCGCTTCTCGTGAGGAATCCTGCGTCACCCGCCAAGAGGTGATAGTGATTGTCAATGACTGCCTCGGTGCCGCTCTCTCCCAGTCTCACGAAGGTCACCGAGGGGTCACTCGGGTTGACCTTGCAAAGGGGATTGAAGGCTCCGTTCATCTTGCGGAAGAGAATGCTTGCAAGCTGCATATCGCGGCGGAAGTCCTCTCCCTCGCGAACCATCGTCTGGGTGCATTTTTTTGCAAGATAGAGATCGCTGTCATGGAAGATGACCGTCTTTGGCTTGGCGTATTCCACCACCGACTCCTCTCCCACCAGAGCACAGCCCTTTTCATTCAGAAGACGGTTGGCGTGGCAGAGGGGGTAATAGAAGAGCAGGACGGCAGGGAGGGGAAGCGAGAACAGAAGGGTGAGGATCACGGCGGATATCACGCCCTGTGTCTGCATCGAGGAGACCGCGCAGACAAATCCAACGAGGAAGGCAAGTGCCGCGCTCACAAGAAGCAAAATCCCGAAGGGGCGTGCAGCGGACGAGGTGTCGTTGCATCTGCGGAAAAAGCCGGTGATGCGCTTTGCGCGGTGCAGCTTGTAAAGGTTTTGGTCAACGTCATCGTTGACGATCTTGACGATCTTGTCTCCGTGGCGGAGCTTTTGCTTGTGCGATTCCGCTGGCTCAAGAACCGTCTTGTCTGCGGCGTTTGCGAGAATGCGGAAGACGCGCATTTCAGACGAGAGACGCGCGGCGTCCATCACTGCCGTCAGAAGGAGCGCCGCCAGAACAAGCAGGGCACCCGAAACGATTGCGTCGCCGCGTCCTACAAGGAAGACGTTCGCGATCTCGGAGAAGAGACCGATGGGGTAAAGGATCGCACAGACCGAATAGGGGGTGGGCGCAAAGTGAAAAAAGCTTTGCAGACCTGCCCGAATCTGTCGGTAGGAGAAGAATCCCGCGATCGCCAGAATGAGAATGGCTGACAGGGGGAGAAGCTGCGGGATGCGCTCGCGAATGCCCGAGAAGGGCTCGCCAAAGAGCGCGGGGATCTCGATCGGAAGCAACAGGAGCGTGAGGAGCGCGGTGATCACCAGACGGACGATCAGGGTCTTCTTGTCCCTGACGTAATTGGAAAGAATGCGCTCTCCCGATTCCTCACCGGTATATTCGCGGTTGCGGTAACCGAACGCCGTGCGGTAGGTTGACGGATCGCTTGGCCTTGTGGCGCGAAGATGCGCCGTCTTGAGCTGGCGCAGAGGCTCCGAGCCGATCAGACGGCCGAGCTCATGGTCGTATCCAAGCTCGAGGATCATGCTGACGTCGTCGGGAGTCATCCCCGTCTTTCTCTCTACGTATCGCAAAAGCTCCTCGTGCGTGAGGGCGTGCACGTTTCCTCTGAGATTTGCGGCGGATGCGTTGCCATCTGCAAAGGACGCGCCCGCAAAGGGATCCTCCTGCGCGACGTTCTCCAGAACGACGTCAAGTCCTTCGTCCTCGGGGCGCGCGCGAATGGGAGTGGGTCTCTCCTGCGATCTCTGCGCGGACTTGCCCTTGATGACAGGTGCGCGTCTTGCGTCTGCGGATCGCGGAAGGGAGACCCCCGATCTCTCTCCCGTCCTCGCCGCAGGCTTTGCGGGGGCGGGGCGAGGAGACGATGCTTGGGGCTTTTGTGGGGGTATGATTTTTTGGGTTGTTCTTGGCATAGAAACGTTTCCCTCCACTCTGATGGGTTGTGGCGATCTTTCGGGCTGCTTTGGCTTGATCACGATGGGGGTCGTGGATCTGAGATCGCTCTTGGGTTTGATCACGATGGTATCGCTCGGCGGTTCCTTCACGGGTGCCGGCTTTTTCGGAGCTTTTGGAGGCTCCTGCTCGATCACGGGGCCGATGACGCGCACGAGCGGTTTTTTTGGCTCGGGCGGGGGCAGGGGTGTTTCCTCTGCCTCTTGTTCCTCGGGCTGTGGCTCGGGGGACGTGGGCTCTTCCCACTCGGACGCGACCGTATCCATCGGTTCTTCGTCCGTATCTTCCTCAACGATGGATTCCTCAATCAAGGATTCCTCAACGTTGATTTCTTCAATGGGATCTTCCTCAATGGGATCTTCCTCGATCGGGGATTCCTCAATCAGATCTTCTTCGATCGGAATTTCTTCGATGAAAAGCTCTTCCGCGACGGATTCCTCGGCTGCGAATACTTCTTCAGCAGGCTCCTCGGCGGGGAGTTCCTCAATCACGGGCTCCTCGGGGAGTGCTTCTTCCGTCGGCTCTTCCTCAACGATGGGGGCGATCTCCTCGATCACGGGTTCCTCGGGGAGCACTTCTTCCATCGGCGCTTCCTCCACGATGGGGGCGATCTCCTCCTCTACGGGTTCCTCAACGGGAATCGGTTCGGGGTGCGGGGGAAGGTCGAGCGCGGGGGGAGCGGGCTTCGGTTGCTTTTTCTTGCCGCTTTTTTTCGCCTTGTCCACGGAGGGCTTTCCTCCCGTGACGCGGCTGAGCATACCCGCGATCTTCTTCTGAAATTCCAATTCGTCCGAATCGGGCGCCTCCTCACGTGGCGCCTTCTTTTGGGAGGACGACAAAACCGCCTCCTGCAGCTTTTGCAGAAGCTCGGATGCTTTTTGCGAATCAAAATTCTTCTTTTTCAAGCGTCATCCCTCCCATCGGATCGAGTTTTTTGCTGTTTTAGTTCTTCTTGTGATGCTGGCGCGCCACCTCTGCCAGAATGATGGCGGTGGCGGCGGAAACGTTAAAGGAGTTGACCTCGCCGTAGATCGGAATGGAGATGATCCCGTCGCACGCCTTGACGACCGATTGCGAGACGCCGTCTCCCTCACTGCCCATGACGATGGCGCAAGGACCTGTGAAATCGGTGTCGTAGACGTTGGGACCTCCCGCCTCGGCGGCGAATACCCAAACGCCCTCCTTCTTGAGCTGTTCCACGGTGTTGGCGATGTTTGCGACCTTGGCAATGGGCAGATGCTCGATCGCGCCTGCCGACGCCTTGGTGACCAGAGGCGTCAGACCGCTGGCGCGTCGCTTGGGGATCACCAGTCCGTGCGCGCCGCAGCAGACCGCGCTCCGAATGATCGCGCCGAGGTTATAAGGGTCGGTCACGCCGTCGCAGAGCACCAGGAAGGGAGGCTCGTTCTTCTCCCGCGCGGCGGCGAGAATGTCCTCCACGGTGCAGTATTCCTTCTCGGACGCCTGCGCGATCACGCCCTGATGAGGCGCAAAGCCCGCCATGGCGTCCAGCTTTGCCTTGTCGGTCTCCACAACGGGGATGCCCTTCTCGATCGCCTGGGCAACGAGCACCACGATGGAGCCTGTCCGTTCGCCGCGCTGGACGAGAAGCTTGTCGATGGCGCGGTCGGATTTGAGCAGCTCGCGAACGGCGTTTCTGCCGATGACCAGACCGTTTTCCGCGTCCTCAACGCCAACCGACAGGTTGTCGCGCTCCTGCGCGCGAGGCTTCTCGGCGTAGGGGCGGGAGGGCTTGTCCCGTCTGTCGGAGGAATAGGGACGGCCACCCTCGGGGCGGCGGTCGCGGGCGTTGTTTTTCTGCTTATTTTTCGACTTGTAATCCATAAGAATGAGACGATTCCTTTCTCAAAGCCGTCGGGGATAGCCCCACAGCAATAAAATGCCTATTTTATATATTGTAACATATTTTTTATACTTTGTATAGAGTTTTTTGAAATTTCTCGGGGGAAAAGGCGGAAAAAAGGTTGACACGTTGCGACAAAAAAGGAGAGAAGGATTGCTTTTTCGGGAAAAGCGGGAAAACACCCGAAAAAGGGGAGAAAAAATTCAATAAAAAAATTTCAAAAAGGACTTGCAATTAGAAAGGGAATGTGGTATAATATCGAATGTTACGGAAAAACCGTACACAGGGGTATAGCTCAGCTGGTAGAGTACCGGTCTCCAAAACCGTGGGTCGCGGGTTCGAATCCTCCTGCCCCTGCCATAAGAAAAGGCACGCCAATCGGCGTGCCTTTTCTTATGGCAGGGGCAGGACGCACGAAGGAGTCGTGCGCACGCGAAGCGTGCCCGCGGCGAACTTTGCGGTTTCGCTTGCGAAATGACGGCGTTTAGCCGTCAAGCAAATTCTCTACGAGCGACGCCTTTGCGGCGCGAAGTTCGGTTCAGAATCCTCCTGCCGCCAATCGGCGTGCCTTTTCTTATGGCAGGGGCAGGACGCACGACGGAGGCGTGCGCACGCGAAGCGTGCCCGCGGCGACGTTTGCGGTTTTGTGTGCCGCGCGCGCAAAACGGCGGTGTCGAGCCGCCGAGCAAACTCGTAATTTGCCCGAAGGGCAAATTTAGGTTCAGAATCCTCCGGTCCTGTGTTATAAAAAAGCCACGGATTCTAAAATCCGTGGCAAATCTTTTGTTTGTTAAATTTCGATTTATAAAGCCGACCTTGCGCCTATTCATTTCTTCCTCTTACCCAATCAACGATCCCGATCACGCCGATCACTGCAAATCCGATCGCCAAGATGAGGGTTACCGTCCATTTCAGCATCGCCTCGCCGTTGACCGCAAGGACGATATAACTGGCGATCGCAGCAACGCCAACGACAAGCTGTACGATGGAAGCAATCAAATTCCAAGTCGTTCTCATGTGATTTCTACCTCTGATATTCCAAATTGTGCACCACCAAAATATAAATGATTTTGGTTTTTCGCTTCGACACCATCATTATAGCACTGAATTTTATGTTTGCCAATACTTTTTTCATGTTTTACGATAATTTTTATTTGATAAAGCGAGAAGTGGAGAAGCCCTCATTGACTTTCGGCTTTCTTTCTGCTATAATAAATGCAGCGAATTTTGCACAGGGGGAAGGACTATGAAGCTTTACGCCCCAAACTATTATCACAGGTTCGGGTGTATTGCCGATCGGTGCGAGCATAGCTGCTGCGTCGGTTGGGAGATCGACATTGACGGCGATACGCTTGAAAAATACCAACGTCTTCCCAGCGGCGGGTACGGAGACGTGATCCGTGAGAGCATTTCCATGGAGGACACGCCGCATTTTCGGCTGGGCGCGGGAGAGCGATGCCCGCATCTTGACGAGCGCGGACTTTGCAGGATCATTCTCGGCGTGGGGGAGGATTACCTTTGCGATATCTGCCGCGAGCATCCGAGATTTTATAATTTCACAAGCGTTGCCGAGGTGGGCGTGGGAATGTCCTGCCAAGAGGCGGCAAGGCTGATCCTGTCGTCATCCGACTATGCAGAGATAGAGCAGGTGGGAGAGGTGGACGCCGAGGCGGACGGCGTGGAGTTTGACGGGCGCGAGGAACGCGCCAAGATCTACGCGATTTTGCAGGACGTCACGCGCGACTATGCCGAGCGGTTGGGGGACGTCTACCGTGCGTACGGAATTGACGCGGGGGCGGACGGCGATTGGCTGGAGATCCTCGACTCGCTGGAATACCTCAACCCCGATCACAAAGAAACTTTCATGAAATATTCGTCCGCGTGCCGCCCCAAGGGGTGTGACGAGGCCTTGGAGCGGTTTTTGGCGTATTTCATCTACCGCCATTGCACCGAGGCGGTCGATGCGGAGGATTTTGAGATAAGGCTCTCGTTTTGCCTGTTCTGCGAGCGGCTGTTCGCCTCCCTGATCTGCGCCGAGGGGGCAAGCACGCTTGGGGAGCTTGCAGAGATTGCGAGTATGATCTCGGAGGAGATCGAATATTCCGATGAGAATACCGTGGCGCTCATGGATTGACAATTTTGCCAACGTGTGGTATAATATAATCGAACAAGCCCTGAAAGGAGAGAAATCATGACGAAAAAACAGATTTTAACCGATCGGGAGATCGAAAAGGACATTGCGACTGCCATAAAGCACCCTGCCGAAATGGCGGAACATGCCTATAGGAAATGGAACGTTGCCGCAATTTTTTCGGGGTGTGGGTTGTTTGTTTTGGGGATCGTGTGGTACGATATGATCCTTTGGGTGTTGCTCGGAATGATTGCCCTCGGTGTTGTGGTTGCAATTCTTCAGTATTTTGATAGAAGGCGTCGGACGAGGCGGATGTCAATTCGTGACTATGAGATCACGGTTGAGATCTTACATAGCAAGGAATACGAGCATTACGTCGAGAGAAACATCGGCCACAAGGGCACACGCAAGAGCAGGCCGATCGATAACTACACCTGGCGTTTTGAAAACGGGCAGGTCTGGCGGATGCCCACGAGGATCTACCTCTGGTGCGACCGTTATTCTATGGCGCGGGAGCGCGTCCATGAGATGATCCACCGCGGAGACTCCTTTATCGTTGTGACGAAAAAGGAGAGCGGCGACGTCGTTGTGGCGTATCCCTGCGAGATCTTTGAGTATCGAAAGGAATCTATCAACAAATAGTAAAAGGTCAGCCGTGCGCTTTTGGGGGCGGCTGACCTTTTTGGTAGTGAGCGCGAATTTTTCAATGATTTCTTTTATACAACACGATCCCCGCGACGATCTGCGCCAGCGAAATCAAGATAGCTACGGTGATCGGTACAATGCCCCAAGGGTTGTTGTGATCCGTGATCAGCACCGCTCCCCATAAGACAAGCGCCGCGACACCGACAAACACGAGAATGGCGATCGCTCTTGCAATCCAGATGTACCGATGGCTCCTGTTCTTTTCGGGGACGATGAGAAACATCAGCTCTCCGTATACCTCGAATAAAATTTCTGCAAGCAATTCCATGGGAATCCTCCGATTTAAGCATTCACGATCAATTTTTCTGCCCGTTCCATCAGCGCGCGCTCGGCTTGCGCGTCGGTTGGGTAGGGGTAGGCTTTCATCTGCTTTTCATACTGTTCCTTGATCCTTTCCGCCTTTGCTACGTCCTTCTCACCAAGGAGCGCGTAGGCATACGCAGTGCGAAGGACGGACGGGAAGCTTTTCATCTGCTTCATGAAGCTCTTTTGCTGTTTGTCGAGCATTTTTTCAACTACCTCCGCGCGGTTGGCGGCGGTCAACTCGATGTACATACGGTCGCAAACAAGCAGATTGCGGTAGAGCCCCATCATGCCGCTCTCGATCTTGAGCAGATGCTCCATCAGCGTGTCCGCTTCTTCATGGTTTCCCTCGTCCATCAAGCGGTTGCAGGCGAATACCCCCATCACGGCGGTCAGGCTGTTTTTCATGGCTTCGTCAGAGGGGACGGTGAACCAGTCGTCGGGCATATCCCGAAGTCTGACGCCGAGAGCCATCTGCTCGTTGACCTTGAGCTGCAACCAAAAGGAGCGCATCGCCTCGCTGCTGCGAGAGACGGAAAGGGCGTTGTAGCCGTCGTTATCCACCGTGCCCGTTCTCATGGGGATTCCGTTTGTGAATGCAAGGATAAACCCAAAGACGGCAAGGAGAGGGAAGAGGATAGCAAGGATGGGAACGTTTCGCATGGCGAAGGATAGCCCTACAAATGCGATACCCGTGATCGCATTGAGAATAGAGCCGCCGAAATTGTAAAGCGCGACGGGGATTTTTCTGTCCTTCATGTCGGGAGGGCTCATCAGACATTGACCTGCCGTTCCTGCGATGCTGAGCTTTTTGCATTTGATGTTGCCGTTTTGCTTGATCCACATCAGGGAGCCGATGCGGAAGGAGGTGAAGCGGTAGCCCGACAGCAGTCCGAAGATCAGGTGTCCTCCTTCGTGGATGATTAACTGAAGGTAGATCGCGGCGAACACCGCGGCGCAGTAAATTGCAAAAAAGAGAATGGCGTTGTCAGGCATGGCGTCGCTGCCTACGTACAGGGTGAAGTATCTTGTCATAAGGAATACACACCCCGCGCAGAGGAGCAGGACCAATGCCATGGATAATACTTGTTGCCACGTTGCTTTTTTCTTGTTGTTCATTTTTTCTCTCCCAAATTTGACTTGGATTTTCTGATAAGCTTATTATATCATAAATGTAAGGGGAAGTAAAGGTGGAGGGGAAAAGAGGAAAAGGAGAATTTTTTGTCATATGAATTTCGATTTTGGTATTGACAACGAGACATCAATGTGGTATAATGCTATAGACCTCATAGGCATTGCCCTATGAAGATGTGAGAGAATGGTTTGAGGGAGGGCGTATGAATACAAAAAAATCTCAATATGTTCTTACCCTTGCAAACTGCGGCTCGTTTGCTCAGGCGGCGGCGGCATTGGGGATCTCACAGCCTTCTCTTTCTCAATATATCAAGAAGATCGAGCAGGAGCTTGGAACAGAGCTGTTCGATCGTACGGGCGGTTCGGTACGTTTGACGGATGCGGGACGCATCTACCTTGAGGCCGGTCGCAAAATGATTGAGATCGAGCATCAGATGATGGGAGCGCTCAACGATCTGTCAGAGCATAAGACGGGATCCGTCGTGGTGGGCACATCCCCCTACCGTTCGGCAGGCATGATGCCGATCATCGCAAGACGTTTTCAGGAGCAGTATCCCGGGATGCATCTTGTGGTGGAGGAAATGACCTCGCAGGAGCTTTCGGAGGCTACGGAGCACGGTCAATTTGATCTGTGCATCACGATGAAGCCGATCAATGAAAGACTTTTTTGCTATGAGAGGATTGCAGAAGAGGAGCTGATATTGGCTGTTCCGCAGTCATTTCGGGATCTTTCTGCGGAAGGTATCCCCGATCGCAAATATCCGGCGATCGATGCAAAGGCAATCGACCGTCAGCCCTTTGTCATGATCACGGAAGGGCAGTGGATGCAGCAGGCACTCAACAATCTGTCCTTAGATTACGGGCTGTCTCTCCAAAAGGCGACTGTCGTAAAGAGTTTGGAGGCGCAGATCGCCATGGTGCGCGCAGGCGTCGGAATGGCGCTCTTGCCCAGCGGCATCGAGCGTTTCTGCTCGTCCGATGAGGTGAAGTATTATTCGTTTAAGCAAGCACTTCCCAAGCGCGACGTGGTGGTCATGTGGCAACGCGATCGCCAACTGAATCAGATTACGCGAGATTTGATTGGGATCATGAAGGACGTTTCATGGTAAAAAAATAAAGTGAAGGTAGATCTGACACTTTATTTTTTGCCCAACTCATAACCAAAAGATTATGAATATCATAATCGAAGTGAAATTTCCCGCACTGTGCGGTTTACATAAATGACTATTTTCTTAAGGAGGTTTTTGACCAATGCCATCTGCATTTCTTTATCTTGGCATTCTGCTGGGTATCGTGGTGATCTGGTTCATGCTGCTGAAGAGACCTGTTTACGAGGCAATTCTGATCAGCTTTATCGTTCTTCTCACCGTGACCGGCACGTGGGGCAATCTTGGCGGCTACGTAGACAAAGCGCTGTCAACCTCGCTCCTTTATTCTATGACGGCGTTCGTCGCTATGTCGATCATTCTGACGAAGACGAAGATCATCGACAGCTGTATCGCCGTGATTCTTTCCTTGCTCGGAAGAATCCCCGGAGGTGCGGGATACGTATCTATTATTGCGTCCGCATTTATGGGAGCTCTTTCGGGTAGCGGCCCCGGTAACGTCATGGCAACCGGTTCCATCACGATCCCGGCAATGAAGAAATCCGGTTTCCCTGCAGAATTGGCGGCAAACGTCGAGAGCAACGCCAGCTATATGGGAAATATGATCCCCCCCTCTTCGAATATCGTTGCGGCACTCGGAGCCTTTACCGCGTTGTATCCCGCAACGAATATGACGACGGGACAGTTCTGGATCGTGCTTTGGGGAATTTCGATCTGGTTTATTCTGCAACGGATTCTCACGCTGTTTGCTTTTTGCAAATACTATAAGGTTAAGCCCATGGCAGAGGAAGATCTCCCGAGCTTCAAGGAATCTCTGAAGACCGGCTGGCAGGGACTTCTGCTCCCCGTGATCATTCTGTTGCCCTTCGTCTTGGATTATCTCTTCAAGGACAACTTCTTTACGGCACGTCTCGGTGCTACCGGCGCGAAGTATATGTCCAGCAGCTTGCTTATCTTCATCCCCGGTATCGCGGTGATCTTCTCCTGCCTGATCGCCAAGGATAAGAAGATTGTCACACCTCATAAGATCGCTATGATGTTTGCAAACGGTGTGAAATCCATTGCTCCTGCCATCGGTGTTTGCGTCATCGGTTACATGATCGGCGCGCTCTTCAACGATCTGAACGTGGCTGTTGAAATGGAGGCGTTCATTCTCGGCATCAATTTCAGCAAGTTTGGTCTGGTGATCTTCATCAGCCTGCTGACCTGCTTCCTTGGCATGGTGATTCCCGGTTCCTCTCTGGTCGTTATCTTTGGCCCTGTATTTATTACCACCTTTGCGTCGGTTGGAGTGAATCCCGTTCTTGCGGCTGCAATGCTCCCCTGCATCTGCGGCGTGATGTGCGGCATTACCCCTCCGCTCGGACTTGGTATGTACGCGGGAATGTCGCTGGCGGAGTCTGATTTTGGGAAAACGTTCAAGAATAATATGTTCTGGGTTGCAGGACAGTTTATCATGGAAGTGGTCGTTCTGATGGGCTGGCTTCCGATTCTGGGACTGTAAGGAGGAAAGACGATGAAAGAAAAACTGAAGCTGATTTCCGATAAATTGAAGATCGTTTTCGGATACGGAATCATGATCACGCTGTTCGTTGGCGGTCTGACCTTCTTCGGCTATCTTGCGGCGTTGATCATTGGCGGCAATACCGCCGCGTTGATCTGCAACGTGATCTACAAGAAGATCGTCCCCGTTATAATCTACACCTCGACCATTATGATTTTGCTTGGACTTGTGACCATGTACCTCGCAGGAGAGAAGGCACTCACGCCCAGCAAGAGAGAAAAAACAACGAAATAAAAAAAGAGCCTCCGAGGCGAGAAAGATCTCGCTCCCGGAGGCTTTTTTCGTGCTATCTATCTGCGAAGCGATACCGCGGTGATGGAACGGAGGTTTGCGTGGCGTTTGAAAAAATTATCTTTTTCCATACATCTCTTCGTAGTATTTTACGTACTCGCCCGAGGTGCACTCCTGCATCCAATCCATATGCTCGCGGTACCATTGAATGGTCAGCTTGATGCCGTCAGCGAACATGGTGGTCGGTCCCCAGCCAAGCTCTCTGTTTGCCTTGCTCGGATCGATCGCATAACGCTGGTCGTGTCCCTTGCGGTCGGCAACGTAGGTGATCAGACTCTCGGGCTTGTTCAGCTCCTTGAGGATGATTTTTACGATCTCAATGTTTGCCTTCTCGTTGTGTCCACCGAGATTGTATACTTCACCCACTCTTCCTTTTTCAAGCACCGCCAGAATGCCGTAGCAATGGTCCTTTACGTAGAGCCAGTCGCGGACGTTCAGACCCTCGCCGTATACGGGGAGAAGCTTATCCTGAGACGCGTTGTTTATCATCAGGGGGATCAGCTTTTCGGGGAACTGATAGGGACCGTAGTTGTTGGAGCAACGGGAGATGGTCACGGGCAGTCCGTAGGTTCTGTGGTACGCCATAACGAGCAGGTCTGCGCTTGCCTTGGAGGTAGAGTAGGGGCTGCTGGTATGGATGGGGGTATCCTCGTGGAAGAAGAGGTCGGGTCTGTCGAGCGGGAGGTCTCCGTAAACCTCGTCGGTGCTGACCTGATGGAATCTCTCAATGCCGTATTTACGGCAGGCATCCATCAGAACCTGTGTTCCGAGAATGTTTGTCTCGAGAAAGATCCCGGGGTTTTCAATCGAGCGGTCTACGTGACTTTCCGCGGCAAAGTTGACGACGACGTCGGGCTTTTCTTTTTCAAAGATCTTGAAAATTCCTTCGCGGTTGCGGATGTCCTCTCTGTAGAAAACAAAGTCAGGGCTTTTCATCGCATCGTTGAGCGTATGGATGTTGGCAGCATAGGTAAGTGCATCGACACACACAACCTTCCAGCCCGGACGCTCTTCGAGCAGCATATAAACAAAGTTTGAACCGATAAAGCCTGCTCCACCGGTAACAAGAATCGTCTTACTCATATTTCAAAGCCCCCTTTGCAACACTGATCAGATATTGTCCGTATTCTGTCATTTTAAGCTCTTCGCCCAGCTTCAAAAGCTGTTCTGCATCAATAAATCCTCGACGGAACGCAATCTCCTCGATGCAGGAAATATAGAAGCCCTGTCTGTCTTGCACGACCTGAACGAATTCGGAGGCCTTTAGCATTCCTTCGGGCGTTCCCGTATCAAGCCACGCGATTCCGCGCCCCATCAGCTCAACGTTCAGCTCGCCCATCTCAAGATAAGCGTTGTTGACGGCGGTGATTTCGATTTCTCCGCGGGCAGAAGGCTTCACGTTCTTCGCGATCTCGATCACGCGGTTATCGTAGAAATAGAGTCCGGGAACCGCGTAGTTAGACTTGGGCTGCGCGGGTTTTTCCTCGATGGAAACAACTTTGTGGTTTTTATCAAACTCAACAACACCGAAGGCGCGGGCATCCTTTACGGGATAGCCGAATATGGTTGCGCCCACCTTGCGGTCACGGGCGTTCCAAAGCGTTTTGCTGATATCCTTGCCGTAGAAGACGTTGTCTCCCAAAATGAGACAGACGTTGTCATCGCCGATAAATTCTTCGCCAAGGATAAACGCATCAGCAAGTCCGCGCGGCGTTTCTTGAACCTTATATGTGAACTTGACTCCGATTTTCTCGCCCGTGCCCAGAAGCTTCTCGTAGTTCGGTAAATCATCGGGGGTTGAGATGATCAGAATCTCGCGAATCCCTGCAAGCAGCAGCATGGATAAAGGATAGTAAATAAGCGGCTTGTCGTAAATGGGAAGCAGTTGCTTGGACACGACCTGTGTCATGGGATAGAGGCGCGTGCCTTTGCCGCCTGCAAGAATGATGCCTTTCATATTTTTTCTCCTAATTCAAAATGATGTCGCAAATTTTATCAACGTCCTCAATACTCAAATGCGCAAAAAGGGGAAGACAAAGAATATTTCTTGAAATTTGAAGTGCTACAGGAGTATTTGCCGTCATATCACGGTCAAATTCCTTATTTTCGGAAACTAACGGATAGAAATATTTTCTAGCTAAAATTCCGTTCTCCCCAAGCTTTGTCGCCAGGGCGTCTCTGTTCGATCCGAACACGGATGCGTCAACCAAAATGGGGTAGTAGGCGTAGTTTTGCTTCAGACCGTCCACAAAGCTGAGCAGCTTGATACCGTTGGCATTTGCAAGTCTTTGGTTGTAACGCTCAAAGGCTTCCTGCCGTGACTGAAGCTCCGCATCGATGTATCGCAGATTGCAGATTCCCATTGCCGCGGAAAATTCATTCATCTTGGCGTTTGTTCCAAGGCAAACAAGCTCGTCTCCGCAGACACCGAAGTTTCGCTCCTTGGATATCTTATCGGAGAGCGATTCATCCGAGAAGGTCAGGCAGCCGCCCTCGATGGTATGGAACACCTTGGTTGCATGGAAGGAAAACATGGAGATATCTCCCCAATCGCCAATTCCGCGTCCCTTGTACTCCACTGCGAAAGCGTGAGCGGCGTCGTAAATGACCTTTAGACCGTGCTTGTCCGCAATGCGCTGAATTTCCTCAACCGCGCAGATGTTTCCGTAAACGTGAACACCCAATATCGCAACCGTCTTGTCGGTGATCAATTCTTCGATTTTACTCTCATCAATCGTAAAATCGTCCTTGATATCGCAGAAAACAGGGGTGCATCCCGCCTGAATGATCGCGTTGGTTGTGGACGCAAACGTAAAGGGAGTGGTGATGATCTCACCCTTCAGCCCCAAAACCCGAATCGCAGTATATAAACCGAGGTGACCGTTGACAAAGAGCTCAATGTTCTTGACCTTGAGGTAGTCCTTCAACTGCGTTTTCAGTTTGTTATGTATGGGGCCCATATTCGTCAGATGAACGGTTTCCCAAATGGATTTGATTTCCTCACAATACTCCTCGTATAGGGGCATCGAGGAACGGGTTACGTTGATTCTGTTTTTTATTTCGCTCATTTCATTCACCCAATCTTTCGAAAAAGGTCTTGCTCGTTTTATCAGAAGTCAAGACACTTATCACGGATATCCGACACGGTAATTCGTTTATAAATCACCAATATCAGTGATCACGCCAAATTGATCTTTATATGTTGTTTTACATAGAATATAGAAGATCAGTCCAAGTAACGACCATCCTCCAACAATCACCCATTCCTGCAAGGAAAGCGTGCTGCCGGAGCCAATAATCAAATAAGAGAGAACCAACAATCCCGAGAGCACAGTTGCCGTAATTCCAACAAATTTATAGTGCTTTACCTTAAAAGGACGAAGCATTTGCGGCTTTTTCTTTCGCAGTATCAGAAAAGAAATGGACACCATGCAATAGGCAAGGCAACAACCAAAGCTGGCCGCATTTGAAATCCAAACCAACATCGTTTTACCGAAAAAGGGCGCAACAATCGACAGCAATCCCATCAGCAAAAGTGCGTTGATCGGGGTTTTATACTTTGAATGAAGCTTAGAAAACACTTTCGGGATCATACCGGATTCAGCCATAGAGAAAATTGCGCGGCTTCCGCCAATCAGGAAAGAATTCCAGCTTGTTACAACACCGCAAAGACCTCCGATAATCAGTATCTTAGCCATCGCCGTACTATTAAAGGCGCGTTCCATAGCTATTGCCGTTACAAGACCGGAGCCTTGCATTGCGCTCTTTATATTTTCCGGATTCATAATAAAACCTACCGCAAACACAACCAACACATAAAAGCCAACTGCGCAAACGATCGAAAGAAGTAATATCCTTGCAAGCTTTTTCAACGGTATATTGATTTCCTCAGCAACCTGAGGGATCACATCAAACCCAAACAGGAAAAACGGCGCAACGGCAGCGACTGACATGATGCCCCTCACCGCGCTAATACCGTTTCCTACAATGAGTTGCCCCTCCAGGTTTTCGGGAGAGCCGTTCACCGCAGAAGCCGCAACTAAAGCAACTCCAACGCCGGCAATTACAATCGTAAGAACAGTTTGAAAAACAGATGCCGCTTTAATTCCCAATATATTCAAAACAAGAATCGCTACCGTAAACACGATTGACACCATAACGCCTGTCAGATAGACGTCCGAACCGGCGATTGTATATAGCTTCACTTGCATAAAAGCGGGAAACAAATATTCTATAATTGTCGGAAGCGATACAGCCTCAAAGCACACCACACCAATATAACTAAGAATTAGCGCCCATGTACAAACAAAAGAGCCTGTGGAACCAAGAGCCATATAACTGAACACATGCTCGCCGCCCACTTTGGGCATCGCAGGCGTTAGCTCGGCATAGGTCATACCGACAAAATAGATCATTAAGCCGCCAATCAAAAAGCCAAGAAGTGTGCCTACAACGCCGGCGTTTTGGATCCAGTTACCGGAAGATACTACCCATCCCCATCCGATCATCGCGCCAAAGGCAACGACTAAAATATCGGTTGCCCCAAGCACCTTGCGCAAATTTTGTTTGTCACTCATAACAATCCCTCGTTAAATCTCAATTGTTACCGGGCCATTGGATCATCTCTTCGAATTCGCGACGCAAGCCTCTCTTATAGATCATCTGACTCATGATCTGTCCTGCATGATTTCCTTCCATTATGCACCAGCCCTTCGGAGTCAGAACAACGTCCCAACCAACGTATCGGAACGTGGGCAATTTTAACGCGATCTCTTTGCCAAACTCCAGCAATTCATCCCATTTGGGAATCTGATAGCCCTTGAAGCGAATACCGGAATCAGGATGGACTTCAACGCTTTCTCCACTTTCCTTGCAACCGTCGGTAACGATGATACCCGTTGCAGGATCAATACCTGCATCAAATCCATCGATTGCAGCACTGGCAATGAAGGATCCCGATGCACCAAACTTGATCCAAGGGTAGAAAAAGGATACTTGATCACCGTTGCGGATTGTAATCAGACGGATTGCGTTAATGGAAGACGGATGAAAAGCAGCCAATTCCTCTACCTGCTCGATCAACTCTTCCAATACAAGAGACTTCACGCTTTCTAATCTTGAAAGCTTTTTGGAATCCTCCATGATTTGCATCAATGATCGGAACAGCTCATCTGTGTCGGCATAATCTGCTAAAGAGATTTTTTTGACACCATAAGCACCGCTGCCACCAACCGGTTTCACTACAAATTCAGGGTGCTTTTCGACAAAGCTGTCGAATTCCATACGGTCTTCCTCGCCCTTCAGCTCAATCATATCTCGCTTATAGTATTCCTTCAATAGCTGGTATGCTTCATACTTGTTGCGCAACAGATGCCAGTCATCCGGATTGTTCAAATAACGATAATAATCCCACCGATTACGGTCGGTAATATATTCGCTGCGTTCCTCATCGGTTTTTGTTTCCAAATTCAAGTAAATCTCTTCTTCGATGGAAATACCAAACACCCAATAGTCATACAGCGACATATAGTAAAGATTTCTTTTCTGTTCTTCCGTACGTTCAGAACAATACTTGTTGATAGGCTCCCAAATACGCTTTACCAGTTGCTCGGTATAGAGCTGCGGGTTTTTTCTCTCAATTTCCATACCAATTTGGATTCTTTCTTCTCTGTTATCCGTTTTTGGAATCCAATCGGTATCAATAAAATAAAACATGATTATTTCTCCTTCGGCTTTTAATTTTACGCTCGCATTTTTTGAGTAAAGTAACCTTTACGGGATTTGAAACGGATTTTATAACGTGTCAAATTCCACGTACACGATGCTGTAATTGGGAAACTTGGCTTCTTGGAACAATTGCTTTATTGAACAATTCTCATTTATATTTTCTCGGGGTCAAACAACGAGACAATCATATTGTTTCCGTTTCCGTCATACACACGAATTTTATCATAAATACGCTTTACCGCATCCTTCAACTGATCAGCCGTATCTGCCACGACAATAACGTGCGCATAGCGCTGATGCGTATTACCAGTCGCGGAGATTTCCGAGCCGGGCGCATGATAAAATGCGACATACTCCACCTCAGGCATTTTTTGAATCTCATCAAAGCCTTCTTCCGCCGCAACCAGTCCGGCACATACGTTGATTTGCAGTCGGATTGTCGTTTTTCCGTTGAGCAGATAGCTGCTTTCATCAATTTTCTCTTCAGTCGGGAAGGTGCCTGTCAAAGCATAGTGAATCATGGCCTTCGGGACGTCGATTCCTGTAAGCCTCTTGAATGCACGTTCATACTCGCCACCTGCAAATCTTCTGCCGGGGTCAAAGTACAGCACGTCGTCATCCGTAAAGAATCCCTGTGCTACAAAGGGGCCGTCCTTTACGCCGATACTCTTGAGCATATTCACCAGTCTTCCGTTTTCTTTTCGAATATACTCATCCGACTTCACGGACGGAGATCTATATGCTACGGCCACCTTTCCCAAGCCTACGCTCTCATCGCCAAAATAAGCATCAGACAACTGTTCCAGATATGCCTCGCCGTTTACAAACAAATATGTAACGCAGAACGCGTCCTTGAATTCAACATACTGCTCAATGACGTACTGACTGTCAAAGGATGCTTGCTTGGCAACCTCAATCGCTTCAATGACTTGATCCTTGGTCGTGCAGACGGTCGCGCCTCTTGAGCCGCGGCTGTTGGAGGGTTTTACAATGACGGTAAAAGGCAGTTCATCTGTTATTTCTTCCAATTTAAGGCGCGCCGGAACACCAACGCCGTATTGCAGGCAGCAATCCTTAAAATCCTTTTTACGCGTTAAAATATCAAAGTGCTCTTTTGTTCCATAGCAGGGCAAACCGGTTTTTTCGCACAAGCGCTGATAGTGAGGCTGAACAAAATCGAACCATCCGCTCACGATGCCGTCAATGCCTTCTTTCTCGCAAAGCTCTGCCAGGCGTTCTGTCTCGGTGACGTTGATCAAATACGAAAAGTCGGCCATTTCTTTTGCGGGGGCCCCTTCAACGTTGTCCACCACGTACGTAATTACGCCCAGTTCCTTGGCGGCTTCGACTACCTTACAATGCTGCGAACCGCCGCCCATAACAAGCAGCTTCTTGCCGCTTAATGCACAATAACTCATACTTCCTTCTCCTTTTTATTCCACATTCCCCAAGAAACGTCGGATCTTTCGATGGAGTTTAGGGAATCTACAGTGAAGTCTATCAGAAAGACGACGTTTAAAGGGTCTGGCCTTGTAAAAGTCCTTCAATTCCTCACTTAAAATCGCATCAAGGTCATGATTCATTAACGCCTGCATATACTTTTGCTCGCTAATTTTTCTTTGAATCAACTCATGATACTTAAAATTTGTATCCCGATCCATGTTTTCCAAACCGACGATCATTTTTGAGCAATTATTGGCTCTGACCCTATCATTATCATTTTGCTTTGTCCATGATCCAAGCGCCCTCCACCGATAGACGCACATAACGTCCGATAACATACGGACCTTGCCGTTCATAGCTGCATAATAGGTCAACGGAAGATCTCCTACAGGAAATCCCCACGCGGGAAGACTTTTCCAAATATCTGCTTTTAAGAAGAAAGAAACCGTAGTAAAGGGTCTTCTATGCTTGGGAGATAAAAATTCTTCCAAGGTGATATCTCTGTCCTCGTTTGACAATCCGCGTGTTGTTACCATCTCTCCGGAAAGCATATTTAACCATGCGGTACTGCATCCACACAGCGTATACTCCGGATTATTCTCCATAAAATCATATTGCTTCTGCAATTTCAAGGGGTCCGTCCAATAATCGTCACCCTCGCAAAGAGCGATATATTTTCCTTTTGCGCGTGCCGCCTGAAGTCGCCTGATGGTTCTGTCAAATTTTGAATACTGGTTTTCGGTTTGATAGATCGGCTTGATCAATTCCGGATATTTTTGTTCATATTCTCTGACGATATCTGCGGTATGATCGGTTGATGCGTCATCATGAACTAACACTTCAAAGGTGAAATTGGTTTGCTGCATAACAAAACCTTCCAACGCATCACGCACATAATTTTCCTGATTATAGACATTGCAAATAATGCTGACGTCAACGTTTTCGCGCATTATGCTTCACCTCTTTTTTTCTTTTTCAACAGTTGTTTCAGAATTTTTAATGTATACGAAAAGCTCTCTATTTTAAGTAAAATCGAAGCCAAAACATAAATCGCTATTCCAAGAGGAATCTGGATCAACAGCGTGAGCCAATCGCTCAGTCCCAAAAAGCGGCAGCTATATACAATCAAGCCCATAACACAGCTGATTAAAAAATGAGGAAGAATATCCTTGATTTGCTCAACATAGCGATAATTTAACAGGGTTTTGTTTGGATATGCGTTGATCAGCTGAGAGATAAAAGTGGTAATTAACAAGCTGTACGCCATTGCCTCGACGCTGATGGGAGCCGTAATTGCGATCGCAATTACGCCCACAACTTTTTTGGCAATCTCCAGCCTTAAGAACAAATCGCCTCTTCCCAGAGCTTTAATCGCATTCAGGTTAGCCGTTGCCAACGGGTAAAAGGAATACGTAATGCAAAATACTCTCATAAACGGTACGCACGGTAGCCACTCTTCTGTCAGAACCAGTCTGATCAACGGCTCGCCGCATGCGGCAAGCCCCAGCATAAGCGGCATCATAACGTACGTACTGATCGAGATTGCCCTACGGGTCATAGAGCGTAGCTTTTCACAGGAATCCTGCGCCTTAGATAACGTTGGAAACAGTACGCTGTCTATGGAAACGTTAACGTTGTTTACAATCAGGTGAGGGAATTGTTTTCCCTTGTTGTAGTATCCCAAGCTGGTAGCGCTATAAAGTTTTCCAATCAGCAGGGTTCTCAGGTCTTGGTACACCGTATCAAGAAGCTTGGCTCCCAAAAGATTCATTCCCAAGGGGAACAATCCTTTCAAACGAGTCCAAGAGAACTTGAGCTTGGGGCGCCATTTAACCACGAACCACAGAATCACCGTATTGATCAATCGGTTACTCAATGACTGACCGATCAAAGCCCAAACGCCAAGCCCGCGCCAAGCCATGATCACTGCGATGATACCCGAACAGATTGTTCCGCCCAAGGATGCATAAAAAAACGTTCGGAATTGCAGATGTCTTGAAACGTATGCGTGCTGGATGTTTTTCACACCTGATACGACCAATATTAGGCTGAGAACGCGAATATATGCGATCATATCCGGCATTTCATAAAAGCCCGCAATCAGAGGCGCAGCGAAATACATCAGCGCGTACAGGACCACGCACATTCCCATGTTGAACCAAAAAACGCTGGAAAAATCCATATCATCTGCGTTCTTCTTCTGGATCAATGCAGTCCCAAGTCCGCTATCAACAAAAACCTGTAAAACGCTGGTGAACACTGTCATCAGCGCAATGATGCCATAGGCCTCGGGGCCAAGCATTCGCGCCAAAATGATCGAGGTCACAAACGTCACGCCCTGGGCTGCACAACGCTCCAACAGTCTCCAAAGAAAGCTGTTAACTGTTTTTCTTTTATTCATAAACTCTCTCCACTATTTTATCAACCGGCATCCGTCAGAAGAAAAATTCATACGGCATTGTTCTACTCGCATTACCATACAAATAAATATATCCCCAATACAACAGCGCGGCCAGGATGATTCCCCAACGTATCACTGTCCGATACTTCGCTATTCTCTGACCGTTGATCAACATCCCAACAGAAACGAGATTGATACATGAAAGATATGCGGCGATTCGGTTGCCATAGCTTAACGAGGTTCCCATAATGTATAACATCAAAAATGCAATGGGGGAAAGAAAATAGAAATCCGAATACGTATTGTTCTTAAGAAATCCTTTTCTGAGAAGCACGAGTACGATCACTTCAACGAACAAAAAGGACAATGACACGATGTAAGAGGATGCATCTTCACCTTCAAGATAATACTGGTATTTTTGGCTGAGGACTCCTGCTTCAATCAAAAATTCGACAAAAGGAATAAACAAACCGGTTCCAACAGAAATTGCTGTAAAGGTAAGCAGTTTTCTGAAGGTTGACGCCTTTTTTTTGGTTTTTGCCGGATATAGCATTCTGAAAAGCAGCAAGGGAAACAGACCAATAATTGCCGTGTTATGAATCATGGTTGCTACCAGCGTAAATATCAGATAGCGTAAATGCTTGCGCTGTTCAAGATCGGCAGCGACTGCGAATAGAATTGCCACAGCGACGTATTGACGGAAAATATTCAGCGATTTTCCATAGTAAATCAGATAAAACAGGAACAAAGTCAACTCGGGCGTCACGTGATCGCGCAATCTGAATGCGCCGATATAAACGCAAGTGACGATGATCAAATGCATGAGCGTCAAAAAGACCTGATAATCTCCCGTTGTTCTGGCAATGATGCCGAGAAGAAAAGCAAACAGGACTTCAAAACGGTCTCGGGACAGTGCAATATACTCTCTGATGTAGTCCATAAACGGCAAGTGTCTCAGAGACATCGCCCGATACCATGAGCCGTAATAGTAATTTGACGTATCAATACCAATGCTGATGTCGCGCAATCCCGCCAACAGCACAGTTATCGCAATACTAAATACGGAGAAGAAGATAAATTCACGTCTTCTTTTTGATTTTTTAGCTATGTGTGCAAAAAAAATCGAAGCGCAATAACAAACTAAATAAAACATTTTCCATTCCCTTTACAAAACGTATGAATCCAACGGAATGACTGAGCGCGTGAATGTCAAAAAGCTCAGCCGCTCCGACGTTGCATTTGAAAGCATCTTGTGTTTTTTCAAAGCCGTTCACGCGATGACAAATCTTTTCCCGATCTTCAAAAGCCGCTGCACAAAATGCATAACAAGGAATATGATTCGATCGTGTTTTCAGTGTTTCTTCTTTTTCATTGTTGCTTTATAGTTGAACACTTGATGGAACAAATGATTCCAGAAAGGTTTAGGATCCTTTTTATCGTACAAAATCTCTGTGGTGTTTTTCCAGCTGAACCACGAGGGCTTTGCGCTAAAGCGCTTGGAGGATTTCAAGAACCATGCAATATCGGTGTCAAAATGGCGGATATACATTCCGAATTTTTTATTTTCTTCGTATTGTGTCACTTCTTCACCAAGTACCATTTCCAACATTTGTCTTGAAATATTAAAGCCACACAAATACGCCATCTTTACGCTTGCCGGAATACGACCGTTGATCTCTAACAGACGGGGCTCACCGGTTTCCTTGTCGATCATAAAACCAACATTGGCAAATCCCTGCCATTTCAACTCCTGAAGCAGCTTTCCTGCATACTGTATTGCTTCGGGTGCCTCAACAGCCTGAATCAAAACGCCGGTACCCGCATCGAGCGGAAACCATCTCAAGACGTCTACTGCGTATGCCGAGCAAACATTCCCCTTAGGATCGATAAACAGATTTGTTCCGATTCGTTTGTCAAAGTTCACAAATTCCTGCACGACGTAGTTGTCAACGTCAAAAGCGGGATCATTCAGATAAGAACGGAATTCCTCCTCCGTCTCAAACTTATGAAAACCGATAGATCCCAAGCCCTGACGAGGCTTGATGATAATGGGGAATTTAGCGTGAGCCAAGAAGTCTTCAATATCCTGCGTGCTGTGCCTTGTGTACGGGCAAGGGATCCCTGCTTGCATAGCAGCATCAAAGGTGATTTGTTTATTAAAAGCTTTGATGTAAACTTCTCTCGGCGCGCATGCCAGTTTTACGTACTTGGCAAATTCGGCCTCGTGCTGCGTCACCATGTTTGTGCTCATTTCACCGATCGGCATAAAAACGTCATATTTGCCGGTCTTTGCAAGATCCAGCAAATAGGGGATATACCTTTCATTTTGCGGAGAAATGTCTTCTGCAAGCAATTTTACATCCGGAAGATTCGATACGTAACAAGTATTCTGTACGGATGAACACAGTACGGTAATATGACAGCCTAATTCCTTCAGACCCTTAATCATTGCGTGCGGCTGCTTGCCGGCACCGCTCAAAACCAAAACTCGGATTGTTGTGAAATCCACCATTTTTATGCCTCCACCTCTTCATTCCTCTTGCATATGTATGCTGCCTGCTCCTGCGCCTCTTCCTCGTATTTGGTCAAAGGGAAGTTCTTTTTCTTCAAAAGAACGATTTGAACGATCAGCTGTACCGTTCTGAAGATACAGTAGATATCCAATACGCACGACTGCTTCTCTACGTACATCTTTGCCAATTGCGTTCTGACCGGCACGATGTTTTGCTTGTAAAAATCCGAATCGGTAACAAAAAGATCCCCGTGCGTATAGTCATACAAGCTATCCAGACAAGCAAGTCCCGGTCTGACAGTCAACACCGACGATGCGTCGCCCGTATACAACCGATTTACCACTTTTTGCGGGTACGGGCGAGGGCCAACAAACGACATATGGCCTAAAAAAACATTTACAAGCTGTGGCAGCTCGTCCAGCTTACTCTTTCTCAAAAAAGAGCCGAATGCAAAAATGCGATCATTGTTTACCAAGCATCCTTTCTCTACCACGCCTTCTTCCTTGACGTGCATGGATCGGAATTTATACATCGTAAACAGTTTTCCGTTCAGTCCAACACGCTCACTGACGTACAGAACGGGGCCCTTGCTGGATAACTTGATTCCAACGACGATGATTAAGAGGATCGGTGCCAGGATCAGGATCGCCATAGCGGACACGATGATATCAAATAATCTTTTAACAACCTTGTACATATTTCAAATCCTTACTTTGTTTCTCTGATCAGCATAAATGCCTCGGCGGCCTTTACGTTTACGGTTGCGCCCCTGAACTTAGCCAACGCTTCAACGCTCTCCAAGGAACGCAGATCCGGGAATGGATGTACCTGCGATTCGAAGAAATTTAACGTTTTTAGCTTGTCATCCAGGAAATCGGAAATATCCTCGAACACATTCGGAATAAACGAGTAATTTTCGGTAGGAAGATTGATTCCCGTTTCGGACAGGGTTTCATACGCATAGATACGCTTTACAGGATGATTGTATTTGCTTCTGAGAGCGACCATAGCAGCTTCGGTTACAATTTGATGATCCTTTTGCATATCACCCCAAAAGGGAAGGTAAATCTCATCCGGCTGAACGCGTACAATGGTATCCAAAATGGCTTTGTTCAACTCTCTTCTGGAGAACGACTCCAAATTCACCGCGGAAAATGGCAAGCCTATATATTCGTCCACGCCGCAAAACGCATGCGCTTTCTTCATTTCCTCATGAATTCTTGCAACGTTGGGCGGCAGCTGCTGACCTTCACGTGCGGTAACGACACAAACCGCTACTTGATCGCCTTGGGCTTTTCTTTTTAAGATCGTTCCCCCCACGCCCAATATTTCATCATCTCTGTGCGGGGCAAAAATAAGTATCTTCATCTAACGCAATCCCTTTTCTGTATGATCATATCAAATTTAAGCTTTACTCAAAAAAACGGGCAACGTCAAATCGTTCAAACAACATATTTTGACCGTCAACGTCATCTATTTTTACGCGATTTTGTATGCATTGAATACGTTCGGCCATTTCTTCGAGCGTATCCGCCCGTAGCTTGAATGAAATCACACGCTGTTGCGTGGTTCCTCTGTCAAGAATGTTTTTTCCTGCGTACACATATTTGCTTACGTCAAGCACGTTTTTGTCGACCTCGGGATAATCAACGTGACCAACCTCGCCGCCATGCGCATACATAACGTACGTAGCCATAAACTGTTTGATTTGGGGATTATCTTTTTCGAGGGAATCCCCCATAGAGCCGGTCAACGAGTGGTTGATGAGCATTTTCATATGATTGATCCCATTGCATTTGTCCAAAAGCTTCCAATCGTTTCCGCCGTTCAATCGCAATCCCATTTCAAAGGCTACGATTTTCTCGTCGGTGGCAATTAACTGGAATCCGGCGATACCGTTTTTTACGCCGATATCTCTCAAGAAATTTTTTATCTTGGCATCAACGGTATCCAAATACAGCTGATAATATCTTGAAGGGGTAATTGCAACGTCGCACAAGCAAGAATACTTTTTCCCTTCTTTTGACAGATACTTGTCATTTATGATGGACAAGCTGATTTCCTCATCCACGATCGTGTAGATTGCGGTAAGCTCCATTCCCGACAAGTATTCTTCTACCACCACTGTGTGCGTGATCGAATTTTGCTCTGCCAAAATCAAGGCATCGTCCAATTCTTCTCTGTTGTAGCAAACCGTAATTCCGATTCTTCCGGCGTAATCCGCCGGCTTTACAATCACAGGATATTCGATACTGTCTTTATCGAGGTCGCACACCCTTCCGTTCTTGCAATATTCTCTTGGAGTAGGTATGCCGTTTTTGATACATAATTCCTTGAAAACTCTTTTGTTTCTTGTTAATTCAACCTGCTCCGGGGTGACGTAAAAGGGGGTCCCCAGCTTCTGCGCAAGCTGAGCTGCGTAAAACACCTTTCCCTCGCTATACCCCGAGAACACACCGTTGACACCAACCTCAAGGCATTTTTCGGCTAAACGGTCTATATCCGAGTAGTCCATATCCCACGCCTCGTCAGCAACGGCTTTTGCAGGAAGCTTGAACGTATCGTTGCCTCTTTCGGTGACAATTGTATATACTCCCATTTCCTTTGCCTGAGTCACAATATTGGAAATATTGGCTTCTCCGCCGATAATAAGCAGTTTTTTGCCGCGAGCCTCTTCAAACATATTTCCTATCCCTTTCTGCGGAATTAAATCGTCTTCAAAATTTTAATTTCGTTATATTTCATCATGTAAATGCCTTCATCGTAAGCACCAATGCACTTTTGATTTGCCTTGCCGCTCAGGTTTTCCAAGATCAACTTCATATGATCACAGCCCGATTCATATGCATGCGGATAACCTCCGCCGAATCTTGGATTCACCTCGCTGATATAATACAGACCGTCGATTTCGAATATATCGATATCAATCTGCCCTTTATATCCTGCCTCCGAGACAAACGCCTCAATCAAGTCAAATAGAACGGGATCCTTAAAGCTGACCGCCTTGTCGGTTTCGCCGGCGCGCATTTTGAGTTTCTTTTTGGTGAAGATGGATACGACCTCACCGGAAATCATATCGATATACACATCTGCGCCAATCTCCTGCCCGCCAAGGAATTCCTGAATCATCAAGTCATCGCGGTGGGCAAAAAGCTGTTCAACGGTATCCCTGTCATATACCTTTGAAATGCTGACGCTTGCAGAGCCCTTGTAAGGCTTTACAAATACGGGATATGTCACCTCGCCGGCCTCGACCGCCCTGTAAAACGCATCCTTGTCATCCCAGGAGCGCGCGCATTTATAGCCGTGATCTGCTAGCCAACGGTACATTTGCATTTTGTCCAAGGACATCTCGCAGAGATCGTAGGAGCTACCGATTACTTCCGTTCCAATCGCATGAAAGCGATCCGCATTCTCTGCCAAAAGACTGAGCTCCGGATCGATAAGGCTTAAAACTCCGTTAATTTTTTCTTTTTGACAGATGTCCAAGATGACGTCTATATATCCCGGTTCCGTAATCGGCGGAACAATGTAGTATTTATCCGCTTCATAAATAGCCGGTCCGAGATTGCTGGAATCTGAAGCAACGATCGTTCCGACGCCGTCAAACGTTCTTTTGAAATACTGGACAATCTTATTTCTTGTTCCTGCCGCTAATATCAAAAAGTTCATCTTACTGCTCCTTAAAAGCAACTCTTAACAATTTCAATCACCCGATCCTGCTGCTCTGCCGTCATGTTGATGTCACTCGGCAGGCACAGGCCGCGGGCAAAGATATCTGCACCGATGTCTTTGCAGCCGCCTGCGATATAGGCGTTGGTTCTGCAGCGTCCGCTGCCTTCGCGCGTGACGAACTCGTGCATGCGGTACATGGGCTGCATATGCATCGGCTTCCAGATCGGTCTGCCCTCGGCGTTACAGTCGGCGAGCGCCTCAAGGATCTCCGTCGGGCAGGTCTTGCCCTTCTCGGGGGTGTACAGCGCCGTGGAGTCGTCTCTGACCTGTCGGCACATTGCGCTCTCGTCGATAATCATGCAGGACAGCCAATAGTTGGGCTCCGTTCCGTCGGTGATCGGATTCATCTGAACGGGCAAGCCCTCAAAGCCCTCTTTGTATCTCTCGTAAATCGCCTTTTTTCTCGCGATGTGTTCCTCCAGATAGGGATACTGGCCGCGCACGACTCCCGCGATGACGTTGCTCATGCGGTAGTTGTAGCCGACCTCCTCGTGCTGATACCAAGGCGCGTTTTCTCTTGCCTGCGTGGACCACTTGCGGGCCTTGTTCGCGACCTCAAGATCGTTCGTCAAGAGGCAGCCGCCGGAAGAGCCGGTGATGATCTTGTTTCCGTTGTAGCTGATTGCAGAATAGTCTCCGAAGGAACCGCACTGCTTGCCGTTGAGCGTGGCACCCGTCGCCTCGGCGGCGTCCTCAATCAGAAGCGCGCCGTGCTTCTCGCAGATTTCCTTGATGAGATCGATCCGTCCGGGGAAGCCGTAAAGCTCTGCGGATACGACCAGCTTCACGTCGGGATACATCTCAAACGCCTTCTCCAATGCAACGGGATCCATATTCCAGGACTCTGCCTCGGTGTCGATGAACACGGGAACGCCGCCCTCGTAAACGACGGGGTTGAGCGTTGCGTCAAAGGTCATATCCGAGCAGAAGACGCGCTTGCCCTCGAGAGCTCCGTGACCGATCGCGGGCTTGCCGTAGATGGTCTCTCCCGCGTGCTTGACTGCCAAATGGAGCGCGGCGGTGCAAGAGGAGAGTGCAACGGCGTATTTCATTTCCGCCTTTTGTGCGGCAATGCGCTCGACCTCGTTGATGTTCTCGCCGACCGTACTCATCCAGTTCGTATCATACGCCTGACGGATATATTTCATTTCCTCTCCGTGCATGGTCGGCGTGGCAAGCCACACCTTCTTTTCAAACGGCGCAAATTGTTTTGAGCTTTTCATTTACCGTGTACCTCAAAGTCGTTGTTTTTCGCTTGAATCAAACCTACGGGGCTTACTTCGCTGCCGCGAGATGTTCCTCGTCCTTTTGCATGACCTGCTTCATTTGCTCGGCGTAGGCTGCTCCCTTGTTCTCGGATCCGTGCTTGCCGGCGGGCCGGTAGGTGGGGACGACCTCCGAGACCAGATCGCGGATGGTGTCCTCGCAGCCGTCGTAGGCGGCGGTCATCAGCATTTGCAGCTGTCCCAAAAATTCGTCTGTGTCAAAGGGAATGGGACGTCCGATGTGGATCAGCTGATTGGGAGTGGTTTTCATGCCTTCCTCGGACATGAGCTTTTCCTCATAGAGCTTTTCTCCCGGGCGCAGTCCCGTATAGGAGATCGGAATGTCCACGTCGGGACGCAAGCCCGAGAGGCGGATCAGATTTCTTGCAAGGGTATCGATCTTGACGGGGGAGCCCATGTCCAGCACGAAGATCTCGCCGCCGTCGGCGTAGGTTCCTGCCTGAAGCACGAGAGACGCTGCCTCGGGGATCGTCATGAAATAGCGGATGATGTCGGGGTGGGTGACGGTGACGGGGCCGCCCTTGGCGATCTGCTCCTTGAATCTCGGAATGACCGAGCCGTTGCTACCCAAAACGTTACCAAAGCGAACCGCAACGAACTCGGTTTGCGGTGCTTGGGAGGCGGTATTCATGCCCTGCATACTGCCGTAGGAGTCCTCGGTATGTACGTGGAGGGGAGAGAGGTCGCCTGCCTTGCCTTCTCTGATCTTCTTGTCAAAGGACTGAATGATCATTTCGCAAAGACGCTTGGACGCACCCATGATGTTGGTGGGGTTGACGGCCTTGTCGGTGGAGATGAGAACGAAACGCTTGCATCCGTTCATCATTGCCGCATAGGCGGTCTTGTAGGTGCCGACCGCATTGTTCTTGATGGATTCGCAGGGGCTGTCCTCCATCAGGGGAACGTGCTTATGCGCGGCGGCGTGATACACCACCTCGGGCTTGTATTTTGCGAAGACCTGATTGATGCGCTTGCTGTCTCTGACCGAGCCGATCAGGACCTCCAGATTGAGGCTCGGGAACTTATCCTTGAGCTCCAGCCCGATCGCATGGGCGTTGTTCTCGTAAATGTCGAAGATGATCAGCTGCTTGGGGTTATGCTGGGCGATCTGTCTGCAAAGCTCGCTTCCGATCGATCCACCGCCGCCCGTAACGAGAATCACCTTGTCGGTGATGAAGCGGTAGATCTCGTCCATGCTGACCTTGATAGGCTCGCGACCGAGCAGATCCTCCACCGCGACGTCCTTCAGGGAGCTGACCTTGACGTCAAGCGTCACCAGCTCGTACATACCGGGGAGGTTTTTGAGCTCGCAGGGCGTTTCCTTGCAGATGTCCAGAATGTCGCGTCTCTGGGCAGCCGTTGCGCTCGGGATCGCCAGATAGATCTTTTCGATCTTGTATTTTTCTACGTTGAGGAGAATGTCCTCTCTGCCGCCGACGATCGGTACGCCGTCAATGAAGCGTCCCCACTTGTTGGTGTCGTCGTCAATGATGCAGCAGACGCGGTCGTTGACCTCCTTGGCGTTGTGCATATCTCGCAGGATCATCTGTCCTGCCGAGCCTGCGCCGATCAGCATTACGCGGCGTGCCAGTGACTTTTCGATCGCTTTTGTGCGCTTGCGGCTTTCAAGGGTTGCGAATCTGTAAGCGAATCGAATGAACAGAATCGCCAAAAACTGAATCGCAATGCCCACGATGTAATAGGTGACGGGCATTTTGGAAAAGAGAGCGGAGATACCCACGGCGTGGAAGACGCCGAGGATCGCCGTGGCGACCGTAATCTTTTCCAGCTCGGTGAAGCTTGCGAACTTCCAAACGCTCTGGTAGAGGCGAAAGCCCCAGAACACGAGAATCACCACGATCGCGTAGATCGGAGCGAATCTGATCCATGCGTTCAGGTTTTTCACGGGGATCGCCGAGAAGCGGCAGTCAAAGCGCAGCCAGAGGGCTGCAAAGTAAGAGCCTGCGCTGACCGCAATGTCGTATGCTATGAGAAACAGGGTCACAATGTGCCAGTGCTCGAACGGCACCGGTCGCTTGTTCTCCTGCGTTACCTTCGTTTTGTTATCCATCATTCTCTCTCCTGTCTTTTTCTTCGTCAAGGGGAAGTGTATCGGTTTTGCTTTTCGGGAAGACCGACGCTGATTTCTCACTGCTCGTCCTTTCCAAAAACGCGTTTTTATATCTTAATATAGACATACATATACATTATATCACTCAATCGCGATAATGTCAACTCTTTCGACAAAATTTTATGTATTCCTTTGCTTGGAATGAGAGGGGATTTGCGGCGGAAATCAAGAAAAGATGCGAGCCCGACGCATCTGCGGTCGGACTCGCATCTTTTCCTTTGTATTTCGTTGGGCTTTTTTAACCCGTATTTGCGTTTTTACAGCCAATCCTTGTGCGTTGACTTGTACTCGCAGAGGATCTTGTCTGCCTCCTGCAGCAGCGCGCGCGCTTCGCGTTTGCTGTAGACGGTAGCCCCCGATGCGCAGGCGTGACCGCCTCCCCGGTAGCGCTCGGCAAGCTCGTTGATGGCGACCAGACGGGAGCGCAGACGCACGCGGATCGAACCGTCGTCCGCCTCGAGGAAGGCGATCCAGACAAGGCTGTCTCGAATGGAATCCATGCAGTTGACAGACTCGCCCGCCTGCTCCATGGTGATTCCCAGTCGGCGGCGCATGGATTTGCTGACGGAAAGATACGCTACTCCATTCTCGGTGCGCTTGATGCGACGGAGGATCTTGGCGCGGAAGCGGATCTCGTCAAAATGATCGAGATAGAGGCTCGAATAGATCCGCTCGGTGTCCACGCCGATATCCAAAAGCATTCCTGCCAGCCGCAGGGTGTCGCCCGACACCGAAGAGAAGCGGAAGCGACCCGAATCGGTCACCATGCCGGTGTAAAGATAGAACGCCGCCGCTTGGTTGATCTTCAATTCGTCTCGGAAGGCGTGGTAAAATTCCGCGATCATCTCACACGCGGAGGATCTCTTCTCCTCCACCCAGGAAAGGTCACCGTAGGGCTCCTTTTCAATGTGGTGGTCGATCTTGATGAGCTCGCGGCAGAGGGTATACTTGGGATTTGCGATGCGATCGAGAATGGCGGTGTCGATAATAATGCCGAGCGCGCTCTTGTAAAATTCATCCTCGCGCGGCTCGTCCTCCCCGCCCAGAAACGCCACGCGGTCGGATTGATCGTCACCCAGAACGACGACCTCCTTTTCGGGGTAGGTCAAGCGAAGGATCTCGCGAAGTCCCTTGGTTGCGCCGACGGCGTCTCCGTCCGGTCTTTGATGGCGAAAGATGATGATGCGGTCGTATTCCCGAATCTTGTCGAGGATCGCCCTCATGCGTTCGATGTTCATGCCTGTCCCTCCTCTTGCGTGCGTGGAGCCGTCGAGCCAAGAGCGGCTCGCGCGGTATCTTCCCCTATTGTACCACACATTCTCCGATTTTGCAATCATTTTTTTGGAATTGCATGATTTTCTCAAATTGGGGGAGATACGGTGCGAAATGAGAATTTTTCTTGCAAAACGATGGGGCGCGTGCTATAATGGAAATATCAAGTAAGCAAGGAGATCTGAACATGGATCAAAAACAGTTTCTGATAACCGATTTCGGCGCGGTGAGCGGGGTGGAAGCGCCTCAGACCGACGCCATTCAAAGGGCGCTGGACGCCTGCTTTCTGGCAGGGGGCGGCGAGGTGATCGTTCCTGCGGGTCAAAGCTTTGTCACGGGTGACATTCGCATTCGCAGCAACACCACGCTTCACCTCATGGAGAACGCCGCGCTGCTGGGAAGCCGTGATCCTGCCGATTATCTGCATATCCACAGCGACCCGCTCGAGCCACTGCCCGAGGAGCAGAACACCCGCGTGCTTTGGTACACGCCAAAGGAATGGGCGGCGATGGGGGGCGGCTTTAAGAAGCACCTCTACACGGCGGGAAGCCATTGGAGCTACGGACTGATCCGCGCGGTCTACGCCGAGAATATTGCGGTCATCGGAGAGACGGGCTCCCGCATTGACGGGCGCAACCCTTACGACCCCGACGGAGAGGAAAAATACCGCGGCCCTCACGGCATCAATATGCATTTCTGTAAAGGTATAACCTTCCGCGGCTACACCCTTGAGAACGCAGGCAACTGGGCGCACGCCATTTTTCAGTCCGAGGACGTCACCTTTGACTCCTTGACCGTTCTGGCAGGACACGACGCGCTTCACACCCGCGCCTGCTCGAACGTCCTGATGACCGACTGCAAGCTCATCACGGGGGACGATTGCGTGGCGGGCTTTGACAATCTGGACGTGGTGATCCGCAACTGTGAGATGAGCTCGGCGTGCTCCGCCTTCCGCTACGGCGGCAACAACATTCTGGTGGAAAACTGCACCGTCTGGGGACCCTGTCCCTATCAATTCCGCGGATCCTTCACCCGTGAGGAGAGGATTGCGGGCGCGATGGTGTCCGAGCGGGGACGGAACAACCTGCTCAGCTTCTGGACCAACTTCGTGACTGACGATCTGCCCGTACGCAAACCCGCAGGCAAGGTGCTCATCCGCAACTGCACCGTGAAAAATGCAGACCGTATGCTGCATTTGAACCTGTCGGGCAACGAATCCTGGCAGAGAGGCACGCCTCCCACCGACATCACCTTTGAGAATATCCGCGCAGAGGGGATCCTGATGGGTCTGACCGCCTACGGGATCGAAAATTCTCCCATGGAGATCACCCTTCGCAACGTGGACTACTCCTGTCGCGAGGGCGGAGAGGAGAGCCCGATGTTCCGCGTGGCGCACTGCGACGCGATCAACCTTGAGAACGTCCGTGTCACGGGCTTTGGCGGCGACGCCTTGATCCGCGCGTGGAGCGACGGCGTGAAGGTCAACACCGAGAATTTTGAATGTGACCTTGGAGACGCCGACCTGATCGTGCGCGCCGACGAGGAGTTCGTCTGCAAGCCGATCTAATTGGAAAATAAATCTCATTCAAAAATGACAGTTTGTTGAATCGTGCAAACTCCTTAGCCGCTTTTTCTTTGACGATGTAGGCGCAAAGAAAAAGCTCGCAAAAAGAAAACGCCGTATAGGGAATTTCGCCCTCTGCGGAGGGCGAGGAGGGCGTTGCCCCTCCACCCCACAAACTTTTGAAAAAGTTTGATCAAAACTTTTCACAAAGGAGACAGTGCGAATCTCTTTGGCGTCAAAAGCCCCCCCGTGGTTTGCTGTTTTGCAAGCCACGGGGGGTCTTTTCGTTATTTTGCCTCTGCCTGCTCCGACCAGCTTCGGAAGATGGAGAGAATGGGCAGGATCACGCCGCCGATGATGTTTCCCACCACGCATATCAAGAGATACGCGACCGCCTTGGGGGTGAACCCAAGGAAGAAAAAGTAGAGGGTGTTTGCTACCGAGTGGTCAAATCCGCAGAAGGCGAAGACCACGATGGGGAACATGACGCCAACGGTCGTGGAGAGATTCTTTTTGGGCGCGGTCTTGACCGATCCCACCGAGAGGGTGATGAGAAATCCGCAGAGAATGGAGGAGCAGAGAGCCTTGACGCCCCACAGGTCTGCGTCAAGCTTTGCCGCGATGATGCTCCGCCCCACCGGAACGACCGTGTCGGCGATGGGGGAATAGGTGACCAGCAGTGCCGTGAGGATCACGCCGATCATATTGAAAAGAAAGCAAACGGGAAGCTTCCAGTAGCTCTTGGGCGCCATTTCGGGGATCTTGGAGATCATGCCCGTGAAGAGCTTCATCTCAAACATCACGATGCAGAGGATGCCAAGAGAGAACAGTCCCGATCCGATGAGCTTGCCCCACGCGCCGTAAAGGTTGATCGCCAAAAGGGATGCGGTGCCTCCCACGCCGATCATCACGCCCGAGCAGAATGCCATGAGGCAGAAGGAGACGATCTGCGCTTTCGTCAGTTTTCGATAGGGTTTCATTGATGTACCACCTTGTGTCCGTCGTTGTCGGTCGCATAGACCCCTATGATTATAATGCAAGCCGCCTCAAAAATCAAGATGTTTCGCTAAAATTCTCTGAAATGATGGGCGCGTGGTATCAAAGCTCGACCGCTTTTGGGGGATCGAGGTAGTATTTTTCGGAGTTTTCCTCGGTGGTGTTGTGATTTTCCACGATCAATACGCGCGCGTCGGGAGAGTAGACGATGCCGTGCCAGACTGCGCGGCGGACGTTGTAGATCTTGAACTTCTCCATCTTGTGCTCCTCCTGCTCCTCGCCCACCACGAGGGTCGCCTTGCCCTCGAGCAGCACGAAGACCTCGTCGGTCTCCAGATGACGCTCGTATTTGTTGAGCTTCTCCAGCTCGTCGGCGTAGTTCATGAACGCCACGCGCCACGCGCCGTAGTTCATGGTCGCGTCGTACCCTTCGCCCGTGTAATCGTAAATTTCAATGTTGTTATTTTCAAAAAGTTTCATTTTCTTCTCCTTTTTTGGGGTAATATCTCTATTATAACAAAGGGAAGGGGAGATGTCAAGAGGGAGGGCCAAACGGTAGGCAAGATCGAAAAAGCCTCCCCTGTGTAAAGGGAGGTGCCGAGGAACGAGGCGAAGGGGTTGTGTGATGCTTGGAACTTTTTGAGAAACAACCCCTCACCGCCTTTGGCGGAGCTCCCCTTGCACAGGGGAGCCTTTTGTAGCTACTCGTTTATGTGGGCAGTGCGTGTGATGCGATAATATGATTCAGTCTCTCCCTTTTTAGAGGTTAAGACTGTAATTGATCCTTGCAGTCCTTTATTCGGTCGCGTCCGCCACCGCCTGCAAAATCGCCCCCGTGCGTCGGAGGACCTTCCCCGTTCGCTTGGCGGCGCGGAGCATTTTTGCCTGACGGCTGTTCCACATCAGATAAGCTCCTGTTCCCACCAGCGCGGCTCCTGCCATCACCCCTGCCGCGATCCACGCGCCCTTGGAGCGCGCCGCCGTTTGAACGGTCTTTCTCATCATTCCACCCGCCTCGTTTGCAATGTTCGTGTAATCCATGCTTTTTTCATCCTTTCCCCGATGGAGGCGTCCTACCTCCCGTGACGTTAGTATGGATCACACGCCCCGATTTATTCGATGTCCTTTGGAAGTGTGATGCGTTTTTCGCGCAGCAGCACCGCGCCCACCGTCAAAAGTCCGCGACGGTGGATGCGGTATCCCGTCCGCCGCGAGACGCCGAGCAGATCCGACGCGCGCTCGATGCTCTCCCCGCGTATGTAATGATAATATAGGATCAGCTTCTCTCTGCCGTTTCGCAGAGAGGCGATCAGATGCTCGATCTCAAACAGCCGCGCGCGCCAGAACGCCTCGTTCCCCTCGAGGATGTCCTCGCCGCTAAACTCCTCCCCAAACGGTTTTTTGCGGCGTCGCTCGTAGCGGCGCAGATTGAGCATATCCAGACATAGCTGATAGCCGCACAAATATTCTCTCCCCGCTTCACTCAAAAACGTTTCCTGATCCATCTTTTTACCTCCTTTTCTTTCATTGTATCTTACAGCACGAATTGATGCGAAAGCCCGATCATACGGTAGACGCTTTGTACGCTGGTTTCGCAAATCCGAACTAAATCCTCGAGGTCTGCACTCTCCACACATTCCTCGCAATACGGCTTTCCGTCGGCCTCATAAAATCCCTCGCCTCCCACGAGAACCTGACCGCAGGAACGGCATTTCACTGCGAATTCATCGCTTTCTTGCTCCAAAAAGCTGTGAATGTCAAAATAACCATCTTTTTTCGACATTTTTTAACCTCCTTTTCTGAAAAACTGTTGACATCTCTTTCAAAATGGTTTATAATGATTCTGTATCATGATTATAACGCATTTCCGAACTATTGTCAATATATATTTCGGAAAATCGTAATATTTGGCGATTTGAATAAAGAATAACTGGAAATTTTATGCAAATAAGTCAGATATGCGAGAAAAGGAGAGAGGAACATGGAATTTTCGCAGTTTGAGAAGCTTTTGCGCTCGCACGGCGTGACCGTCTATCAGGTGGCAAAGGCAACGGGCATCGCGGCGTCCACCTTTTCGGATTGGAAGAACGGACGCTCCACCCCCAAGGCAGACAAGCTGGCTCGCATTGCCGAGTTCTTTTCGGTGAGCCTTGACGAGCTTTTGGGGACCGATCTGGGACTGCGAAGTGCCGAGACCTCCTACCGCAGTCTGCGCGCGAGCAAGATGGTGCCCGTGATCGGCGTCATTCGAGCGGGCTCTCCCATCGTGACCAACGAGACGATGCTCGGCAGGGAGTTTGCCGACGTGGAGGACGTGGAGGATTACTTCTATCTCGAGGTCTGCGGGGACAGTATGAAGGATTGCGGCATCGTCAACGGCACCTACGTCCTTTTCCGCAAGCAGCAGTACGCCCAGAACGGCGACATCGTGGCGTGCTTGGTGGACGGCGAGAGCGCGACGGTCAAGCGGTTTGAAAAGCGCAATCACCGCATCATTCTCTCTCCCGAGAACGACGCCTACGATCCCATCGTGCTCATGCCCGAGGATTTTGAGATGGGACGCTCCCGCATCCTTGGCGTTGCGATCGAGGCGAAGACGAAATTCTGAAGGCGGGAGAGATAAGATATGTATGCATTGACAGTGAGCGATCTCTCCTTTGGCGTGGGAACGACGAGAATTCTGGATAAGGTATCCTTTGCCCTGGACGAGACCGACCGACTTGGCATCATCGGGGTGAACGGAAGCGGAAAGTCCACCCTGTTCCGCCTCATCATGGGAGAACTTGAGCCCACCGAGGGAAGCGTGTATCTTTCGCGCGGCAAGACGGTGGGGATCCTGACGCAGGACGGCGCGTTTGACGGGGAGGACGACGGCAAGCCCGCGCTTGAGAGAATGTACCGAGCCTTTCCGCATCTTTTGGCGGCGGAGGCAAGGCTCTCCGAGCTGGAGCCTCAACTGAACAGCGGCGACGCCCGCGTGATCCGCGAATACACCGACCTGCACGACAGATACGTAAGAGACGGGGGACTGGAGTTCCGCGGACGGTGCGCGTCGATCCTGCAAAAGCTTGGCTTTGACGAGCGGATGCGGATGCAGCCCGTTTCCACCCTCAGCGGAGGACAGCGGACGCGGCTTGCGCTTGCGATCCAGCTCTCGCGCGAGCCCGACGTGCTCCTGCTTGACGAGCCGACCAACCACCTCGACATCGAAACGCTTGCGTGGCTCGAGAGCTTTCTTTCCAATTATAAAAAGAGCTTTATGGTCATCTCGCACGACCGATATTTTCTTGACCGCGTGACGACGAAGACCCTTCTGATCGAGCATCACCGCGCCAAGCTCTACAACGGCTCCTATACCGCGAGCATGGCGCAAAGAGAGGCGGACCGCGAGATCGCCGAGCGGCACTGGCGCAACCAGCAGAGGGAGATCGCGCGGCAGGAGGCGTATATCGCGCAGCAGCGCGCGTGGAACCGCGAGCGCAACATCATTGCCGCCGAGAGCCGACAAAAGCTGCTTGACAAGATGGAGCGCGTGGAGCGTCCGCAGGACGCGCCGAAGGGGATTCGTATGAGGTTTTCGGAGGCGATCGCCTCGGGAAACGATGTCCTCGAGGCGAGGGGATTCTCCATGGGGTATCCCGGAAAGCCCCTGTTCCGCGATCTTTCCTTTCTCATCAAGCGCGAGGAGCGCGTGATGGTGATCGGCCCGAACGGATGCGGAAAATCCACGCTCATCAAGGGGATTCTCGGAAAAATCGCGCCCGCGTGCGGCAGTATTTCGACGGGATACAACGTCGAGATCGGATACTACGATCAGGAAAACCAGAATCTCACCCCCGAGAACACGGTGCTGGATGAACTTTGGAACGCCTATCCCACGCGCACCGAGACCGAGATCCGCAGTGCCTTGGCGATGTTTCGATTCGTGGGCGAGGCGGTGTTCAAGACCGTCTCGGTGCTCAGCGGCGGAGAGCGCGCAAGGCTGACCTTTGCAAAGCTGATGCTCTCCCGTATGAATCTGTTAGTCCTCGACGAGCCGACCAACCACATGGATATGGACTCGCGCGAGGCACTGGAGGACGCCATCGGGCAGTTTGAGGGCACGGTGGTGATGGTATCGCACGACCGTTATCTGATCGACAAGCTTGCCACCCGAATTTTGGAGCTGAAGCCGCACGCCGCGTTCGGGGGAGATCTGCTCGACTATCGCGTGTCGAAGGTGGGAAGCGGCTACACCGAGTTCTCGGAGTACAAGGCCGCCCGCATCGCCGAGCGCGAGAGCGCGGGAGGAGAATCCTTGGGAGACAACGCCAAGATGACCTCCAACAAGGAGCAATATCTGAAGCAGAAGCAGGAGGCGGCGGACGCACGCAAGAAAAAAGCGCGCCGCGAGCGGCTGGAGAAGGAGTGCGCCGAGCTGGAGCAACGTCTGGAGCAGATCGAGGAAGAGCTCTTTGGAGACGCGGCGTCCGACTACGTCCGCGCGGCAGAATTAGACGCGGAAAAAGCGCAAGTCGAGGAGCGGCTTTTGGAGATCTACGGGGAGCTGGAATAAGTCTTTCGCCTCCCAAATCGCTAAACGCCGATCCCATACAGCATTCCAACGCAGGAAGGAGAACGATGATGAAGCCCGCTATTCTCAAAAAACGCTATCTGATCCCCTTGTGCGCCGCGGTGTTGGTGCTGGTGGGATTTGCGATCTATTATTTTGCCGCGATTCGTCCGAAAAAGATGGAGGAGAAGCGGTACGGGGAGATCCGCCGCGCCTATTACGCGCAGAAATACGAGGAGTATGAAGCGGAAAATCAAAAGTATGCCGACTACGAGGTGGACGTTGCCTTTATCGGGGACAGCCTGACCGATCGGTATGATCTGGAGAATTTCTACCCCCAATACGTCACCGCCAACCGCGGGATCAGTGGCGACACGACCTTTGACGTTGAGGGACGTTTGCAGATCTCTCTGTACGATCTCAAGCCCAAGGTGGTCGTGATGCTGATCGGAGCAAACAATTTCGGCACGATGTTCGAAAATTACGAATCCATCCTGCAGGGTCTTCGGGACAATCTGCCCGAGACGAAGGTGGTGCTCCTTTCCCTGACCGCCATGAACCAAGAGTGGGGACGGAACAATTCGATCGCGGCGCATAACAACGTCAGGATCAAGCTCCTCGCCGAGCGGTACGGATTTTCCTACGTCGATCTGTTTACCCCTCTGTATGACGTTTCGGCGGGCGAAGCCTACGCCGACTACACGCTGGACGGGGGACATCTGAGCCACCTCGGCTATACCAAGGTCACCGAGCAGATCACCCCTGTTCTCAAAGAGCTTTTGGGGAGATAACGAAAAAACGAACCGCCGCGTCGCGTGGCGGGAAAATAAAAGCACGGCATACCTCAAGTGAGGTATGCCGTGCTTTTATGTCAATTCTTTTCGAACAAAGGATTCTCCATCTGAAAGGGAACTGCCTCTTGATTTCGCACGCGGCCCATGAAGTCGGCGACGTCGGTAATGGGCGTTTCGGTCTGCATCCCTGCCAAGGTGGGGCGGGTTGCGGGGCGATGGTTGTCCGTGCCCGCAAAGGGGAGCAGTCCGTAGTGCTCGGCGTAGAGCCTTGCCATTCCGTTTTCGCTCTCCGAGCGGCAGGCGTTGATGATCTCCACGCCCTCGACGCATCGGGGAAAGAGGCGGATGTGGTCGATATAGCTTGCCTCGCGGAAGGGGTGCGCCTGAATGACGAGCGCGCCCTCGGACATAAGAAATCGGAGCAGATCGCTCTTTTTCATGTCCTCGATCTCGGGGTGGGAGAAGTACCACTCGGGCGTGAGCCCGTACACCAGAAAATCAGTTCCCTTGTAGGAATGCTCCACGCCGAAAAAGACCGAGATGCCGATCTCCTCACCCACGCGGCAGGCTTCCTCGTAGTCCGAGGCGTAAAAGCGCATCTTCTCCTCGTAGGGGAGGCTGCGGTCGATGTTGATGTTGCCGTCGAGGAAGTGATTGGTGACAAAGACGCCGGCAAAGCCGATCTGTTTGTAAAATTCAAGAACCTCGCGCACCGTTGCTCCGGCGCATTGGCTGACGGGATAGGTGTGCAGGTGGGTTTCGTATAAATACATTTTTATTGGTCTCCGTTTTTTTGATTTCTGCGAATATTGTAGCACAAAAATGCCCCCGTGTCAATCCAAAAAGACCGACGCGGGGGCAAAATATTTATGTTTTTAGAAGTAGAATCGGAGATTTATGACCCCGTACATGAGAGCCATAAAGAGAACCGCGCTGATGACTGCCATAATGCCTACCGCCTGTGCTTTTTCGGGAACCTCTTTATATTTTTTGGGCCAGTAGATCAGTCCAAACAGAGGAATCAGGAAGGCGACCAGACAAAGACCGAGATCGATCTTGTCGTTGGGGTTTTTCAGCGTCTTTTTGCCGATTGAGAAGCGGTTGCAGTTCGGGCAGAAAACGGCTTTGTTGCTAACCCTTCCGCCGCATTTGGTGCAGTATGCTGCAGCACGCGGGGTGGAATTTTGTTTTATTGTAGCGAAAAAAGAATTCTTTGCATATATGGAACGACCGCAGGTGGGGCATACGGTTGCCTTGTTCTTCATTTTTCCGCCGCATTTGACACAATGTTTCATATTTTTTCAAACATTCCGATGCTTTTTCGTTTTGGAATGCCCTCCTTTGAGCATATTATATCACAAAGTGAGATATATGTCAATATCTCACTTTGAGATTTTATATAATATTTTCAAAGTAGCAAGGAGGGATGGCATGAGAATACGGGATTTGAGAGAGGATCACGATCTGACGCAGAAGGCGGTTGCCGAATATCTTCACATCAGGCAGAACACCTATTCGCAGTACGAAAACGGTCAGAGGCAGATCCCGATTGACGCGCTCATCGCGCTTGCGAAATTCTATCATACCTCAACAGACTATATTTTGGGGCTTACCGACGTGAAAAAGCCTTATTCGCGATGAAAAGACGCGCCCTGCACGAATCTTCGTGCGGGGCGTGTGTGTTTTTTGATCTTATTTATCCCAATCGTGCTTTTCCTTCAGAATGTTGAACAGTCCGACGTAGCTGCGGTGACGGGTGCGCGGAATGGCGCGCTCCTTGACCGCCTCGAGAATGGCGCAGCCCTCCTCCTTGGTGTGGGTGCATTTTTTGTAGCGGCAGGAACCGATGTAGGGGGCGAACTCGCGGAAGGTGCCCACCAGATCCTCCTTGCCCATAAAGTCGAATCGCTCGAAGTCCAGCATGGTAAAGCCGGGGGTGTCGGCAAGATAGCCGCAGTCGGTGTCGCTTGAGAGGGGATAGAGCTCCACCGTTCGGGTGGTGTTCTTTCCGCGCTCGATGCGGTGGGAAAGATCTCCCGTCTCAAGATTGAGGTGAGGGAAGAGGCGGTTGAGCAGGGTGGATTTTCCCACGCCCGACGCGCCCGAAAAGGCGGCGATCTTGTGCTCGGTGCGCACGCGAATGTCCTCCTGCAACGCTTCAATTCCTTCTCCCGTGGGGCTGACCACCTCAAACACGGGGAATCCCGCGCGGCGGTACACTCTTGCCAGACGCTCGGACATCTCCTTGTCGCAGTCGCCTTTGGTGACGATCAGAACGGGGTCGATGCCGTTGAATT
>JAZSBE010000047.1:0-11597 GCA_045602215.1 Eubacteriales bacterium
ACCGACGAAAGCACCGACGAAGATGCTTGATGACGGTGGGATTTTTCGGAGGAAGAAATGAAAAAAGTAATGAAAACAACCCTTGCTGCGATCCTGCTCATAGCGTTTGCTATGAGCCTCGCGGCTTGCGGGAACAAAGACATTTATAAGTCCCTGGCAGATGACGGCTACACCGTTAAGGTTCGCTTCGATGCGAGCGGCGCGTTCGTCAACGATACGCAAAACGTGACCATCGTGGAGGTGTACAACGAGGAAGACGCCGTTACCAATTCTGCAGGTAAAACGGGTGTAGCCCTTCTGGCACCCGATGATCCCCTTCGCAAAACTACGCAGTTCAAGCTTGCGAAGATTGACGGAACCTACAACTATTTCCAAGTCGGATGGTACAGAGAAAGAACCCCCATCGTGGATGCAAACGGCAATGCGCTTGACGTTTTCGGCGTCCCGGTGTCCGAGTCCAAGAGGGAACCTGCCTATACCTACAGCGGAAAATGGGATTTTGCAAACGATGTGGTCACGTCTGACGACCTGACCGACGGCGAGATGATCCTTTACGCTGCGTGGGCGCCCTACTTTACCTATGAGTTCTATGCCAAGAACGAGTCCGGTGAATTTGAAAAGATCGGCTCGAAGCAAAAGCTGACACTCAATATCCCGAAGGAAAATGAGAGAACGGGAAAACTTTCGATGAACGATTTCCCGAGAGTCAGCGGTATGACTTTTGAAGCGGCGTATCTCGATGAGGCTATGACGCAAGAGCTCACTGCAAATCTTGACGGCAAATCCCTTTACGTCGATTACGAAAAGGGAATCGCTACGGTAAACGTCATAAAGATTTATACCACTTGGTCCGTAGAACAAGACGGTTGAAAAAAGTAAGAACTCAAGAAGATTCTATAAAAATATGATTTAGGAGAAACAGCAATGGAAGAAAACAAGATTCCCTCCCAAGACAGTATGCCCCCTGTAGAACCCCAAGGCTCTGCAGCAGCCCCCAAAAGCTTCTTTCAGAAGCTGGGCAAGAAGAAGCTGATTGCCATTATTTCGGCAATTCTCGTGGTTGCCATTTTGGTCCCCGTGATCCTTCTTCTCCCCAAGGATAAGGACGCCACGCAAACCCCCGACGCGTTCGTTATCATGACCGAGCAGCTTGACGGCTTGTTCAACCCCTTCTTTGCAACCAGTGGAAATGACAGTACCATTGTTTCCATGACGCAGATCGGCATGATCACCACCGGCTATAAGAACGGTGACGTTACCGTTGCATACGGTGATGACGAGGCGGTTGTTGTAAAGGATATGTCCATCGTTCGCAACGAGGACAACGATACCACCGTTTATACCTTTGTTATTAAGAACGGCATTCAGTTCTCCGACGGTCAGCCCCTGACCATTGAGGATGTGCTCTTCAATATGTACGTTTACCTCGACCCCGTTTACACGGGCTCCTCCACGATGTATTCCACCGATATCGTAGGACTTCAGGACTACAGAACCCAGCAGAACGGTTCTGATGAAAACGCAGGCAATGCGCTTGATAATGCGGCATCCAACAGAGCAGGGAACCGTATCAAGGAGCTGATCAACCTCTATCAGCAGGTTGGTAAAACGCAGACGAGCGGCGTTTACAGCGCAGATTACGACAAGATGGTTGAGGCGATCAACAAGGCTACTCTCTCCAGCGGATACAAGCAGGCGGTATCTGCAACGCCCGATACAGTAACCAATGCACAGCTTCTCGCAGACTACGAGCTGACCCTGAAGCTGTTCAAGGAAGAGCTTGAGAGAGACTACGCAAGCGCGAAGGAATCCCTCGTAGAGCCCTACAAGTCTCACGCCGAGTTCCAGGACGAGGTCTTCTGCTTCATGTTTACGGAAGGCTACGTAGAGGTCAAGTACGCAACCGGCACTGATGGCAAAGAGGATAAGACCAAGATTGAGAAGCTGACTCCTCAGTACAGCAAAGACGTTGTAAAGGATAAGGCGTCTGCGATCAACTACGTATACAATCAGACGATCGAAAACGAGCTCCACGTGATCCTTACCGCGTGGGCAACCGCAACCGAGCTTCGTACCCAGTACACCGCGCAGGCAAAGGAAGTAATCCTTCGTGAGAGCTCGGTCGGCGGAACGCTCGCCATTCCCAACATCAGCGGTATCAAGTCCCTCGGACACACCACCAATACCGCAAGCGTAACAATTGGCGAAAACACCTATACCGTTGCGCAGGAGCATAACGAGGACGGAACGCCCAAGAACGAGGGTGAGTACGACGTTCTTGAGATCACCATCAACGGCGTAGACCCCAAGGCGGTCTGGAACTTCGCATTTGCAGTAGCACCCCAGCATTACTATGCACCCGGTTACACCGTTGACATTGCAAACAACAAGTTCGGTGTAGATTACGCGTCCTTCGATTTCATGAGAGACGTGATTCAGTCCACCAGAAACATCAAGGTTCCTATGGGTGCCGGCGCATACAAGGCAACCGACAGAAACAACAGCGATAACCCCAATGAAGACGCATTCTTTGCAGACAACGTTGTTTACTTCAAGAGAAACGATAACTTCCTCATGGGTCAGCCCAAGATCGAAAAGATCCGTTACCGTGTAGTCAGCACCTCCAATGCAGTTTCTGCACTTAAGGAGGGATCGGTACACTACATTTCTCCCCAGTACACGCAGTACAACATTGACCAGCTGAATTCTATGGCTGCAGACGGTATCAAGCAGCTCAACACAGACCAGCTTGGTTACGGTTACATCGGTATCAATGCAGGTAAGATTCCGGATATCAACCTCCGCCGCGCGATCATGTGCGCAATGGATACCTCTTTGGCACTCAAGTATTATAGCGTAGGAACGGCAGAGAATATCTACTGGCCGATGTCTATGGTCAGCTGGGCATACCCCAAGGACGAGGAAGGCAACCCCGACCGTCTGAACGATCACGATTATCCTTCTATTAATTATAGTAAGGAAAGCGCAAAGGAGCTGATTCAGTATTATATGGATCAGGCAGGCGTAGCAGCAGGTGACTCCAAGCTGAAGATCAAGTTTACCATTGCAGGCGCAGACCTCACCGATCACCCCACCTACTCGACCTTCCGCGCAGCGGCAGACCTTCTGAACGAGATGGGCTGGGATATTCAGGTTGTTCCCGATACCCAGGCACTGACCAAGCTGACCACCGGCTCTCTTGCCGTTTGGGCGGCTGCATGGGGAAGCACCGTTGACCCCGATATGTATCAGGTATATCACAAGAATTCCACCGCAACCAGCGTTCTCGCTTGGGGTTACCGTGAAATTCTCGCATCTCCCTCGACCTACAAAGAGGAAAATGAGATTCTGAACAATCTCAGCGACGTCATCGACGCGGCGCGTGAGACCGAGGACAGAGAAGAGCGTACCGCGCTTTACAAGGAAGCAATGGGCTACGTTCTCGACCTCGCGGTAGAGCTTCCCGTTTACCAGAGAGACGTGCTTTACGCATACAATTCCAACATTATCAAGAGCGAGTCTCTCCCGAGCGAAATCAATCCCTACACCTCTCCCCTTGATAGAATCTGGGAAATTGAGTTTGCGAACTGATTGATGATTGCGAGAATTTGGAGTAATTTATGTTAAAATACATAGTCAAAAGACTTCTTCTGTCGGTATTCATACTGCTGGGTGTGTCTTTGATCCTGTTCGTTCTGATTCAAAATATGCCGTCCAGTTTCGCTGAAAACAAAATCAACGAAATGAATGCAGGCGGCGCGATCGTAGACCAGGCAACCAAGGATGCGATCATGAAGATGTACGACATGAGCTATCTTGAATGGATCAAGCGCATCGTGACGCTCGATTTCGGAGAGAGCTTTACGCAGAGTATGCCGGTCGTTGACGTCATTAAGCGCGATATGTTCGTTTCCTTCACCGTAGCGGCGCTGGCAACGATCTTCGAATTTATGATTGCGATCCCGCTGGGAATCACCGCGGCAACGCATCGCTATTCCTTCCGTGACTATTTCGTTACCGTTCTGGTTATGATCGGTATTTCCTTGCCCTCCTTCTTCTTTGGACAGGTGCTCAAGGGCGTATTCTCGACGGGTCTTGGGTGGCTACCGTCATCGGGTCTTGGAGACGCGACGCAGTCCACGACGGGATTGGCGTATGCGCTGGAATACGCAAAATATCTGATCCTGCCGATTCTGACGGTCGTGATTCTGAGCATTGGCGGAAGAATGAGAATGACGCGTACGAATATGCTGGAGGTACTCAACTCCGACTATATCCGTACCGCAAGAGCAAAGGGACTGAAGGAACGCGTGGTTATTTATAAGCACGCGTTCAGAAACACCATGATTCCTCTCGTGACCAGCTTGGCGGGCTTGCTCCCCTCGCTGTTTTCGGGAGCGATCATCACCGAGCAGATCTTTGACCTGCCCGGTATCGGTAACACGGCGTACAAGGCAATGATCGTGGGAGACGTTCCCGTTATCATGGGATACAATATGTTTCTCGCGCTGCTGAGCATCATTGGCGTGCTGTTGGCAGACATGATGTACGCGGTGGTTGACCCCCGAGTCAAGCTGCAGTAAGGAGGGCGTGTAATGAACGAGTATATTGAAAACGATCAGATCGTTGAAGAAAAAGACGCCCTCGCAGCAGACGAGCAGGAGCTGGACACGCCCCTTGACCGAAACGTGCGACTGATGTCGCCGACGCGCATCATTATGCGTCGCTTCTTCCGCTCCAAGCTGAGCGTGATCGGTCTTGTGATGCTGGTCGCATTGTTCCTGTTCTGCTTCCTCGGCCCCGTCGTTTACAACAAATGGGGAGAGATCGAGGTAGATGAAAGCCCGATCGTGGAGTACACCTCCAAGACCATTGAGTATCAGAAGAACGGGAAGACGTATACCGCGTATCAGATCACCGAGAAGACCGAGAAGGAAAACTCGCTGGCTCCCTTGAGCGCAGAGCATCCTCTCGGAACCGATGAAACCGGATACGACATTCTGACAAGATTGATGTACGGTGGTCAGATTTCGCTGATTATCGGATTCATTTCGGTGTTTATTATCACCATCATCGGTGTGATTATGGGCGGAATTGCCGGATACTTCGGAGGAGCTATCGATAACCTGGTGATGAGAATTTGCGACGTTTTGATGTGTATCCCCGGATTCCCGATCATGCTGGTATTCGGAACGGTTCTGACCGCATTTGGCGAACTGGAGAATCCCACCGCTCTGCAGGCGCTCATGGGAAATCCCCGATACAGAATCTACTTCCTCATGGCGTTCCTGACGCTCTTCTCCTGGTCGGGAACGGCGCGTCTGGTCAGAGGTCAGATCCTCTATCTGCGCGAGCAGGAGTATATGGTTGCGGCAGAGGCAATGGGATATTCTACGGCGCGCAAGATCTTCAAGCATCTTGTCCCCGACATCATGCCGCAGTTGATCGTGTCCATGACCCTCAGTCTTGGAAGCATGATCCTCTATGAAGCGTCCCTGTCCTTCTTGAATATGGGCGTTCAGCCCCCGTATGCTGCGTGGGGAACCATGATCAATGCCGCAAGCGATTTGAATATTTTGGAAAACTACATTAATGTTTGGGCACCTCCCGGCATCTGTATCGTCATTGCCGTTCTTGGATTCAACTTCGTCGGTGACGGTCTCAGAGATGCTCTTGATCCCAAGTCGAGGAGGTGAGGAGATGGCTAAGATGAATGCAAACAAGGACAAGCACTATCTGTCGGGCAAGGAGATCCGCGAGATCGCCAAGGAAAATCTCAAGGCGACCAAGGCACTCGAGAAGTATAAGAACAGACGTGCCCCGGAGAGTGAATACGTGTCCGAAATGAAGGACAACGAGAACATCCTTGAGATTGAAGATCTGCACACCTACTTCTTTACCGATCAGGGTGTGGTCAAGGCCGTCAACGGCGTCTCCTTCAACGTCCCCAAAAACGCGACGGTTGGAATTGTGGGCGAGTCGGGATGCGGAAAATCCGTTACGAGTATGTCGGTCATGCGTCTGATTCAAGGCCCCTCTGGTCAGATCGTTTCGGGAAGCATCCGTTTCAAGTCGGAGGACTACAAGCGTGATGCAAAGGGAAATACCGTTGGCGTGCAGACCGCAGACGGCAAGACCGAGTATCAGGTGGAGGAAAAGGTGTACGACATCGCCAAGATGCCTATCCACGAGATCTACCGTATTCGCGGACGTCAGATCGCGATGATCTTCCAGGAGCCCATGACCTCCCTCAATCCCGTGTTTACCATTGGCGCTCAGCTGGACGAGGTGACCTTCGTGCACGTCCCCGGCGCGACCAAGGAAACGGCGAAGAAGACCACGATGGAGATGCTGGATCTCGTGGGAATCGCCGCTCCCGAGCGTGTTTACGCCGCTTATCCTCACGAGCTTTCGGGCGGAATGAGACAGCGCGTGATGATCGCAATGGCGCTGGCGTGCAACCCCAGACTCATCATTGCGGATGAGCCGACGACCGCGCTTGACGTTACCATTCAGGCGCAGATCCTTGACCTCTTCAGAAATCTGAAGACCAAGATCAACGGATCGATCCTTTTGATTACCCATGACCTTGGCGTGGTTGCCGAAATGGCGGACTACGTGGTGGTTATGTACGCAGGACGTGTGATCGAGAAGGGAACCGTGCGCGAGATCTTCCATGATCCGAAGCACCCCTACACCGTAGGCTTGCAGAAATCCAAGCCCACGATGGATTCTGATTCCGACACGCTGTTCAACATTCCCGGAAACGTACCCAACCCGGTGAATATGCCCAATCACTGCTACTTCAAGGAGCGTTGCTCAAAATGCACCAAGAAATGCTCGGGTGAGTACCCCGGCATGGTGCAGGTGAGCCCCACTCATTTCGTAGCTTGCCATCTTTACGGAGAGGAGGAGCAGACCAATGGCTGACGAGATCAGATACGACGACGAAGCGATCGCCGCGAAAGCCGAGGTAGAAAAGCAGGCTCGTATCCAAGAGGATATGAAGAAGCCCTTTGATCCCGACGTGTTGCTCGAGGTCAGACATCTCTCCAAACGCTTCCCCGTGCAGAAGAACCTTTTGGGCAAGGTTCTCAAGGAGCTGGTTGCCGTTGACGACGTTTCCTTTACGCTCAAGGCGGGAGAAACGCTTGGTATCGTTGGAGAATCGGGTTGCGGAAAGACCACGATGGGAAGAACGGTGCTCAAGCTCCATTCCCCCAGCGGCGGACAGATCATCTTCAACGGAGAGGACATCACCAAGTATAACAATGCGCAGATGCGCCATCTCCGCACCGATATGCAGATCATTTTCCAGGACCCCTATTCCTCGCTTCCTCCCAGAGCGACGGTGGGAGATATTCTCTCCGAGCCTGTCAAGGTGCACGGAATCGTTCCGAGCAGCGAGGTCAAGGAATACGTCCTCGATCTGATGGAGAAGTGCGGCTTGCGTGATTACTATTACGAAAGATATCCGCACGAGTTCTCGGGTGGTCAGCGTCAGAGAATTTGCATCGCGCGCGCCCTGTCGGTCAAGCCCAAGCTGGTGGTTTGCGACGAGCCCGTTTCCGCGCTTGACGTTTCGGTACAGGCGCAGATCATCAATCTGCTCAAGAGCCTGCAGGCGTCCTCAAATCTGGCGTATCTCTTCATTTCTCACGATCTTTCGGTGGTTAAGTTCCTCTCGGACAAGGTCGGCGTGATGTACCTCGGATCGATGGTAGAGTTTGGTGCAAAGAAGGATATCTTTGCAAATCCTCTGCATCCCTATACCAAGGCGCTCTTCTCGGCGATCCCCAACCCCGATCCCGACGTGAAGATGAACCGCATCGTGCTCAAGGGAGATATTCCTTCTCCCACCAATCCCCCCAAGGGCTGCCGCTTCCACACCAGATGTCCTCATGCGACAGAGAAGTGCAAGCATATCGCGCCCACCTACAGGGAGTACGAGCCCGGGCATTTTGCCGCGTGCCACCTCCTTGAGAACGAGGATTGAGATGAAGAAACACAACAAGGAAGAAAGCAAGCAGGAAAATAAGCAAGAAAATAAGCAGGAAAACAAGACGGTATACGTAGACGACGGCACCTCCTTTGCCGATATGTCGGCGTTCAGAAAGCCTGAAACGCCAAAGAGCAACGGCAGAGAGCACGCGTCATTCAAGGAAATGTTTGAGACGTATATCAATGCCGTCAAGCTCATGTTTTTGCCCATGCTTGCCGTGCTCGGAATCATTGCGCTGGCGTACCTCATTCTGTATTTTCTCCTATAAAAACAGGATGCCGCAGTGCAGGAGTACAAAAAAATATGAAAAAACGCTTTTCTCATCAAAATTGCGATGAGAAAAGCGTTTTTTGGTTGTCTATAAAAAGATAAGTTTTCTTATCATGTCAATGAAATATTTTACCACTCATAAAACACGAATGAAGAAGAACAATAGTAACAGAGCGGCAGAGAACTGCGCTCGATCATATAGATAAAAGAATGGCTTGGGCTTACAAACACTTCTTTTGATGCTTCATAATTTTCATTGTGGAGAGAAAAATGAACGGGTTTGCAGGCTGCAGACCGTTCAGAATAGGAGAATCGAAACAATGGCAAGCAATAAGACTCTGGTTCCTGAAGCAAAGGAAGCAATGGAGAGATTTAAGATGGAAGCTGCAAACGAAGTTGGTGTAAACCTCAAGCAGGGTTACAACGGCGACCTCACCTCCAAGCAGGCTGGTTCCGTAGGCGGTCAGATGGTTAAGAAGATGATCCAGTCCTACGAGAACTCCATGAAGTAAGAGCTTCTCAAAAAATGTCAATATCCGCCGGCGGTAGTTGGGATGCCAATACGCATAGCGGATAAAGACGCATCCCGCCCCAAAATCTTGGGACGGGATGTTTTTTCTTATGCTTGTTTAGAGATTGATGTCAGCGGTGAGACGAACGTCGTCTGCTGCTGCCGCAACCGATACGGTGTATCTGCCGTGGAGCATCTTCCAGCCGTCCTCCCAAACGCGGAGATCGTCCTTCTTGATGCAGATAGAGACGCGCTCACTTCTGTGCGCCGCAACCTTGACCTTGTCAAAGCCCTTGAGCTCCTTGACGGGGCGATCCTCGACGCCGTTGATACCAACGTAAACCTGCGCGATCTCCATGCCGTCAACGTCAGAGGTGTTGGAAACGGTAAATTCAACCTTGAAGCAGTCGCCGTTGTCGGTCAGAGCCAGATCGGAATATGCAAAGGACGCGTAGGACAGTCCGTGACCGAACGCGAACATGGGACGGATGCCGTCCTTCTCAAATCCGCGGTAGCCGACGTAGATGTCCTCGTTGTATCTGCAGTTGCCAGCCTGATACTCGCCGTACTTGTGCGCGGGGCTGTCCTCCAGCTTGTAGGGAAGGGTGAAGGGCATCTTACCCGAGGGGCAGATCTCGCCGCGAATGATGTCCGCGAGGACGTTTCCGCCCTCCATGCCTGCATACCAGTTCCAGAGCACTGCCTTGACATCGTCGATCCAGGGCATTGCAACGGGGGAACCTGCAGTGATCGCCACCACGGTGTTGGGGTTCGCCTCGGCAAGCAGGGGAATGAGCTTGTTCTGCTCTTCAGAAAGCTCGATGTCAGGCTTGTCAAAGCTCTCGGTGTCCAGCGAGTGGTTGATTCCGCCGCAGAAGACGACAGCGTCAGCCGCGCGAGCCTTGTCAAGCAGAACCTCGATCGGCATTTCCTCGGTGGAATCCTTGTTCCACAGAAGCTCCAGAGGAGCCATGCCGATGGTCATTGCCTCGATGTAGATATCGATACGCTCGCCCTTTTCGTAATGGCGGGTGAACTCGTAGGGGATTCCGTTGTTGGAGGAGGTGAAGGTCCAGACGCACTCGTCGTTGAAGAAGAATCTCGATCCGCGGTCTGCATTGACGTAGAAGGTGTAGTCGCCCGTCTCGGGAATGTTCAGAACAGCGGTGAACTTTCTTGCTACGCCGTCGTGGATCTGCTCAACCTTGTCAACGAAGTATACCTTGGGCTCGCCCTCAAACATCGCGTTGTCGTAGCATTCCATACGGAAGGCACGGCAGCCTGCGCGCATCTCGGCGATGTCGAGATACTCGATCGGAATGGGATTGTACTGGAACTTGGTGCTCTTGATGTATTCCACGTTCTCCTCGCCATAGCGGTTGATCAGACCCTGCAGGGGCGTGATCTCGTAGAACGCCTTGACTGCACTGGAGTTTCCTCCGTGAGAGTGGTAGATGTCTGCATTCTCACCCACAACGAGCAGCTTCTTGACGTCCTTGCCAAAGGGAAGAACACCGTCCTCGTTCTTGAGCAGTACCATTGCCTCGGACGCGATCTTGTAGGTTGCATCCTGGTGCTCCTTGGTGTTGAAGGAGCCGGGCTTGCGGTCGGGGGAGAACTTGTTGACGCGGAACATCAGGCGCAGGATTCTTCTGACCTTGTCGTCCAGCATCTTGACGTATTCCTCGTCCTGCTCGCAGAGTCTTTCGAAGGCATCGCCAAGGAAATAATCGTTGTATCTTTCGCCCTCGACCTGCGATCCCATTTCAAGGTCCATGCCGTAGCGAGCGGCTTCCTCGGTATCGGTAACGCCGTGCCAGTCGCTGAGGAACACGCCGTCCCAGCCCCATTCGCCCTTGAGAATGTCATTCACAAGAACCTTGTTGTGGCAGCAGTGCTGACCGAGGTAGCGGTTGTACGCGCCCATGAAGGAGTACGCCTCTGCATCGGCTGCAGCCTTAAATCCGGGGAGATAAATCTCGCGCAGCGCGCGGTCGGAAACCTCGGCATTGACGTGCAAGCGGTCAAGCTCCTGGTTGTTGAGCGCGTAGTGCTTGACGCAGGCTGCGGTATCGGCGCTCTGGATGCCCTTGATGACACCGGGAACAAGCTCCGCGATGTGGCAGGGATCCTCACTCATGTATTCAAAGTTTCTTCCGCAAAGGGGCGTTCTGATGATGTTGATGCCGGGGCCAAGGATGATGTCCTTGTTGCGGTAACGCGCCTCCTCGCCGAGAACCACGCCGTGCAGGTAGCCCAACGAGCGGTTCCAGGTAGCGGCAAGTGCCGTTCCCGTGGGAAGATAGGTGCAGAAGTCATCGGTGCGGCCCATCGTCTTCCAGCTGTGGCGGTTTACCTCCTCACGAACGCCGTGAGGGCCGTCGTTCATCGTCAGCTCTTCGATTCCTTGATTGGGAACGCCTGCGGACGTGAATTTGGAATTGGCATGGCACATCTCGATCTTCTCGTGAAGTGTCATTTTGGACATGATCAGATCTATCTTTTTTTCAATTTCCTTCATTGTCATACCTCGTTTGTTTATTTGATACTTTTATTATAACATAAGTGCAATATTTTTCAATAGGATAATCTTCTTTTTTTTGGGGAAGAAACTTCTTTTTCTGGCGGGCATTGAACTTAAAATTGCGCCCTTAGACCGAATTTTCACGTGCGGAGTTGGCGCATTTTCTTGGCAAATTCTGCGAATTTGCGAAGGTTCGAACGTGCAGGTATACGAAAAACAGGTTGGGTGATGCAACGCATCACCTCACATCAAGGATTCTGAACCTAAAAATGCGCCCATCGATCAGATCC
>JAZSBE010000048.1:0-4284 GCA_045602215.1 Eubacteriales bacterium
GTTTCGCTTGCGAAACAATTCATTTTTATCTCCCCGATAAATCAAAATTTGAAATCCAAGCAAGTACTAAAAAAGGAACTCCCGCGGGAGTTCCTTTTTTGTGTGGAATCTTAAATTAGTTAAGCTCTGCGAAGTACTTGATTGTACGAACCATCTGGCTGGTGTAGGAGTTCTCGTTGTCGTACCAAGAAACAACCTGTACCTGGTAGGTCTCGTCGTCGATCTTTGCAACCATGGTCTGGGTAGCATCGAACAGAGAGCCGTAACGCATACCGATGACGTCGGAGGATACGATCTCGTCGGTGTTGTAACCGAAGGACTCGTTGGAAGCAGCCTTCATTGCAGCGTTGATGCCCTCAACGGTAACGTCCTTGCCCTTAACAACTGCTACGAGCAGAGTGGTGGAACCGGTGCAGGTAGGAACTCTCTGAGCAGAGCCGATCAGCTTGCCGTTGAGCTCGGGAATAACCAGACCGATTGCCTTTGCAGCGCCGGTAGAGTTGGGAACGATGTTCTGAGCGCCTGCACGTGCACGGCGGAGGTCACCCTTTCTGTGGGGGCCGTCCAGGATCATCTGGTCGCCGGTGTAAGCGTGAACGGTGGTCATGATACCGCTCTGAATGGGAGCGTAATCATTGAGTGCCTTAGCCATGGGAGCGAGGCAGTTGGTGGTGCAGGATGCAGCGGAAATGATCTTGTCATCCTTGGTCAGGGTCTTCTCATTTACAGAGTAAACGATGGTCTTCAGATCCTTGCCTGCGGGTGCGGAGATAACAACCTTCTTTGCGCCTGCATTGATGTGAGCCATGGACTTCTCGGTAGAGCAGTAGAAGCCGGTGCACTCCAGAACAACGTCTACGTCGAGTTCGCCCCAAGGACAATCGTTAGCGTCCTTGCAAGCATAGATCTTGATGGTCTTGCCATCAACAGTGATGCTGTCCTCGCCTGCAACTACGGTGTCAGCCAGAGCGTACTTGCCCTGTGCGGAATCGTACTTGAGAAGGTGAGCGAGCATAGCGGGGCTGGTCAGGTCGTTGATTGCAACGATCTCATAACCCTCTGCGCCGAACATCTGGCGGAATGCGAGACGGCCGATACGGCCAAATCCGTTAATCGCAACTTTTACGTTTGCCATTGGAATCAATCCTCCGTTTTTTGTTTTTTCTTGATTTTGGTTTTCCATTTGTTGAAAAGGAAAGCCTTTCCATACAGATATATTGTACCTCATTTTCCCCAAAGATACAAGGGGTTTGACGAAAATTTATCATTTTTGTAACATTGAATTTATTTTTTTTCGATTTTTGGGCCTGTTTTGTGCATTTTACTGCGTTTTGGCATCAAAATTGCCGCTCGATGCCGTTGTCCGCTCACCCTTCGAATCCGTGAATGAAGCCCGAGACGTCCGCGGAGCAGATGTCCCCACCGATGACTTTGTTTCGGTAGACCAGTACGTTTGCGTAGACGGTGCCCTCAAAGTCGGCGTAGTTGGTGATGCTGAAGGTGTAGCGCGTGACCTCCTTGTTCTTGAACTTGAGGAGGTTGAGCCCCTGCGCCTTCTGGATCTCGTTGTAGGCGGCGAAGACCTTGTCAAATTCAGAGGGAATGGTGACCGTCTTGATCTCGATCGGTTCACCCTCCACCTGCCAGCCGAACTGGGAGAGGAACTGCACCACGTCGTCGGTGGTCTTGATCTTATCATAGGAATAGTTGACGGCGGTCTCCCCTGCGTTTGCCGCGGCGGAATTGTCGGCGGAATAGGTGGGAACAAAGGCGATCAGCGTGATGAGAACGGTCAGCGCGACGCAGATCACGCCCACGAGCTTTACGGTTCCTGCGCGCAAGGAATAAATGAACATAAGAAAACCCTCCCGATTCATGTAGTTCTGCTAAACTATATGAGCACGGGAGGGCTTTTATGTTTGGAGACGTTACTCCAAAAGAGAAATATCAATGTCTAAGGTATCGGCGCGGGATTCCTTCATCGCCTCGGAATGGGAATAGACGCTATGTACCAGTCCCATCATCATAAAGGTGGCGAGCATGGAGGAGCCGCCGCAGGAAAGGAAGGGCAGGGTGATGCCCACAACGGGGAGCATGGCAAGGTTCATGCCGATGTTCTCCAGAATCTGCGTGACGAACATCGCGCCCACGCCCACACAGATGAGTCCTCCGAAGTCGGAGTGAATGGAAAATCGCGCGATCATGAAGATCCGCACCACGATGACCATAAAGAGGATCAGCACCAGAAGCCCGCCGAGAAAGCCGAACTTCTCACAGATGGTGGCAAAGATGAAGTCGGTGTGCGAGGCGTCCAGAATCTCGTAGTAATGTCCGCCCATCACGCCGTTTCCGACAAATCCGCCGTTGCTGATCGCCTGTCGGCTGAGCAGGGGCTGGTATCCCTTTCCCAAGGGGTCGAGATCGGGGTTGAAGCCCACGATGATGCGCCTTTGCTGATAGGGCTCGAGCGCGTCCCAGAGATAGGGGGAGAGAAGGGTGAGCAGCGCCGCCGCGCCTGCGAAGTATCCCCAATGCAGACCTGCGCAAAAGAGCATGAGCGCGATGATGCAAAGGTACACCAGCGCGACGCCCAGATCTCCCGAGAGCAGGATCAGGGCAACGATCGAGCCTGCGTGCAGGGCAAGGAACAGCACCGATTTTGGCTTGTTGATCTGCCCCTGCAGGTCAAAGAGGTGCTTGGAAAAGCTGCAGACAAGGGCAAATTTGACGAACTCGGAGGGCTGGATCATATAGTTGATAATGGGGATTTTGAGCCAGCTCTTGTTTCCCGTTTCCATATTCACGCCGCTCTCACCAAAGAGCAAGGTGATGATGAGAATGACGGCGGAGGCGATGAGCATGGGGAGCCACAGCCGCTCCACGATCAATCGGTAGTCGATGGAGGCGATCACCACGGTGACGATGCTGCCGACGATGAACATGGCGATCTGCATCTTGAGCTTGGATTGCCCGAAATTATCCACCGCGCCGTAGACGGTGATGATGCTGATCAGACAGAGCGTCATGACCGAGAAAAACAGAACGGGGTCCACGCTTCTCATTGCGTGTGCGGCGTACCGCTTGATTTTTTCCATGGGATTCCTCCTTTCCTCAAAGGTAATACGCTACAAGGGACTGTTGCACGAAAGAAAATGCCGCAGTCCCTTGATAAACGGTTGATTTTTTAGTACTGTCTGCCCCAGATGACCATGTGCTTTGCAGGCTTTCCGCAGCAAGCGCAGGTGTCGCCGAGGGGTTCCTCCACGAAGGGAATGCAACGGGACTTGACGCCGCCGGTGATGTCCTTGATCTCCTCCTCGCAGGCAGTCTCTCCGCACCACATTGCCTTGATGTAGCCGGGCTTGTTCTCTGCGATGTCGATAAATTCCTCGCGGTTGTGCGCCACGTAGGTCTTGCTGTTGCGGTTCTCCAGCGCGCGCTGATAGAGCTCGTCGTGAACCTTTCCGAGTGCCTCTGCCACCGCCTCCTCGAGATTGTCGAGGCTGACGAAGGTCTTCTCTCTCGTCACGCGGCTGACCAGAACGCAGGAGTTGTTCTCGATGTCACGCGGACCGATCTCCAGACGGAGCGGCACGCCCTTCATCTCGTACTGGCTGAACTTCCAGCCGGTGGAGTTGTCGCTGTCGTCGAGCTTGACGCGGAAGCTCTTGGAAAGAGCCGCGCGGATCTCTTCTGCCTTCTCCAAGACGCCCTCCTTGTGCTGCGCCACGGGAATGATGACCAGCTGAATGGGAGCGACGCGAGGGGGAAGGATCAGACCGTTATCATCGCCGTGCGTCATGATGATCGCGCCGATGGAACGGGTGGATACGCCCCAAGAGGTCTGGAAGGGATATTTCTGAACGTTGTCACGTCCGGTAAAGGTGATGTCAAACGCTCTTGCAAAGCCGTCTCCGAAGAAGTGGGAGGTTCCGCCCTGCAACGCGACGCCGTTGTGCATCATCGGCTCGATGGTATAGGTCTCCTCCGCGCCAGCAAACTTTTCCTTGTCGGTCTTGCGTCCGGTGTAGGCGGGGATTGCCAGTGCCTCGGAGTAGAAGTCCTCGTAGACCTTCAGCATCTGCTGGGTCTCCTGTCTTGCCTCCTCCTCGGTCTCGTGCATGGTGTGACCCTCCTGCCACAAGAACTCGGAGGTTCTCAGGAAGGGACGGGTGGTCTTCTCCCAACGAACCACGTTGCACCATTGGTTATAGAGCTTGGGCAGATCGCGGTAGGATTGAATGATGTTGCGGAAATGCTCACAGAACAGGGTCTCGGAGGTGG
>JAZSBE010000049.1:0-6950 GCA_045602215.1 Eubacteriales bacterium
GGTAGGTGATTCTTTTTCCTCGGAAAGTTTTTGGGATTCTTAAACCCTTTTTTCCAAAAAGGGTTTAAGCGGAGCGCGAGGCAGAGCCTCGCGGCCTTCGGGTGTGGGCAAAGCCCACGACCTTAACCACAGCCTTAAAACTTCCAGTTATCCGAATCGTTCTTTCCGAACAGGTCGATCGGCTCGGGCTTTTCGTCCGAGGGGGCGTTCTCCTTGTCGGAGGCCTCGTCGGGGTTAGGCTCGCCGTTGGCGTTGTTGCCTTCGTCGGAGTTGCCATCGTCGCTTGCGGTGTCGCCGTTGGCGTCTTTCTTCGCCTTGGCTTCTGCCTCGGCGGCAGCCTGCTCGTTGGCGAGGCGGCTTGCCTCCTCCTTGGCGGCGGCGATCGCTTCCAGCTCCTCTACGGTTGCGTCGTCCTTCATCGCGGCGGCAAACTGGTCGCCGTCCATGCTCTCGTGCGACAGCAGGTACTGCGCCACGAAGTGCAGGCGGTCGATGTGCTCGGAGAGGATCTTCTTTGCGTCGGCGTAGGCGTTGACGATGATCGCGCGCACCTCGTCGTCGATGGCGGCGGCGGTCTTCTCGGAGTAATCCTTACCCGAGCTGAAGTCGCGGCCGAGGAAGACCTCGGAGCTGCTGTGCTCGGAGCCGTAGAGCACGGTACCGAGCTTGTCGCTCATACCGTAGCGGGTCACCATATTCTTTGCCACGCGGGTCGCCTGCTGAATGTCGCTCGACGCGCCGGTGGAAATATCGTCCAGAATCAGCTCCTCGGCGATGCGTCCGCCAAGGCTGATGCGGATATCGTCCAGCATCTCGCCGCGCGTGGATACCATATGATCCTCCTGCGGCACACGAATGGTCACGCCGCCCGCGCGTCCTGCGGGAATGATGGTCACGTGCTTGACGGGGTCGGTGTGCTTGCAGTAGTAGGTCACCACCGCGTGACCCGCCTCGTGGTACGCCGTGAGCTTGTTGTCCTTTTCGGTGCGCACGCGGGACTTCTTCTGGGGACCGAGCAGAACCTTCATAAAGGACGCCTCGATCTCCTCCATACCAATCAAAGACTTGCCCTTCTTGGCGGCAAGGAGAGCCGCCTCGTTGAGCAGGTTTGCCAGATCCGCGCCGGTAAATCCAACGGTGGTCTGCGCCACCTTGTGGAAGTCAACGGTGGATTCCATCGGCTTCTTTCTTGCGTGAACCTCAAGGATCGCTTCTCTGCCCTTCAGATCGGGGTAGTTGACGGTGATCTGACGGTCAAAGCGTCCGGGTCGCAGAAGCGCGGGGTCGAGAATGTCGGGGCGGTTGGTCGCCGCGATGACGATGATGCCGTCGTGGCTGCCGAATCCGTCCATTTCGACGAGCAGCTGGTTGAGCGTCTGCTCGCGCTCGTCGTGACCTCCGCCAAGTCCTGCGCCTCTGTGGCGTCCGACGGCGTCGATCTCGTCAATAAAGATGATGGCGGCAGGTGCTTTTCTCGCGTTTTCAAAGAGATCGCGCACACGGGACGCACCCACACCCACGTACATTTCCACGAAATCCGATCCCGAGATGGAGAAGAAGGGCACGCCCGCCTCTCCTGCGACCGCCTTGGCAAGCAGGGTCTTACCCGTACCGGGAGGGCCCACGAGCAGAACTCCGTGGGGAATGCGCGCGCCGAGCTTGGTGAACTTGGCGGGGTCTCTCAAAAACTCCACCACCTCGACCAGCTCTTCCTTTTCCTCATCCGCGCCCGCAACGTCCGAAAAGAGCACCTTGGGGGCGTTGGCAGGGGGCGTCTTGGTCTTTGCCTTGCCAAAGGAGTTGAACTTTCCTCCCTTGCCGCTCATGGCGTTGGCAGAGGAGACCCAGAAGACGATCAGGAGCACGATGATAATAATGGTGGGGAGGAAGCTCACCCACGCGGGGATCTCGGTCGCGGGCTGGGGCTCGTAACGCTTGATGATGGGATCGCGCACCACCGTCTCGCCCGCCTCGTTGACCGTCACCTGTTGGGTGGTCTGCTCCGCAATCAATTCACCCAAGTCGCGATAGAACTGCTCGTAGGTGCGGAGCTTGTAGGAAATACTCTTTTCCTGTCCGTCCACGATCACCTTGAGCTTGAGCAAATTCTTGGGCGTGATCTCCACCTCTGTGACCTGCTCGTTGTAGAAATAGTTCAAAACGTCGTCGTACGTCACCTCATCTGCGTCACCGCTCCCCGAATAGAGCATACTGCCCATCAGGATGACGATGCCGATGACCACGACGTAAAACAACAGTTGTCTGACAATGCTTTTTTTCTTCATGAATTCCTCCGTACCAAATGATATGCGCTTGCCGAGGGCTCGGCGTAGATGCTTTTATTTCTCGTAGACCGACGGGCTGAGAATGCCGACGAAGGGCAGATTGCGGTATTTCTCGTCATAGTCGAGTCCGTAGCCCACCACGAAGGCGTCGGGAATCTTCTGACCCACGTAGTCGGGGTTGTAGTTCACCGCGCGGCGGTCGGGCTTGTCGAGCAGGGTGCAGGTGCGAACGCTGTGTGCCCCTCTCTCGGAGAGGAGTGCGGAAAGCTTCTCCAGCGTTCTGCCGCTGTCCACGATGTCCTCCAGAACGATCACGTCGGCACCCGTCACGTCGCAGCGAAGGTCGAGATGTACCTGAATGAATCCCGAGCTCTCGGTCTGCGCGCCGTAGGACGACACCTTCATAAACTCAATGGTCGAGGGAAGCTGTACCCGACGGATCAGATCCGCCGCAAACATGATCGAGCCCTTGAGGATCACCACGAAGACGAGGTCTCTGCCCGAATCGGCGTAGTCGGCGGTGATCTCCCCTGCCAGTCTGTCACAGATGGAGGCGATCTCCTCCTCGCTGATCAAAATCGATTCGCAATCTTTTGCCAAGTCCTTCATTTTTCATCGTCCTTTCTGTTCAGCCGACCGACACGCGGACACGCTGACTGTCAAAATCAAATTTTCACGCTCGGCGACCTTCTCGCCAAAGCCGTCCGAGCATCCCACGAAGGGTGCCCACAAGATTCTATCCCCCATACAAAGCAGGGGCAAGCTGTCTCGGATCGCGACGGGCACGCCCGCCTCGCGATAGAGTCGGCGCACCTCGCGCCGCACACCGTTGCGAAGGAGCGTATCTCCCGCGCGTCGGGGTCTGAAATAAAGCTTCTCCCCCGCGCCGTCGATCGCTTCCTTCTTTATGATACACACGCTTGTGTATTCTCGGTGACGGTTTTCTGTTCTTTCTGTTTTTTCGTGCCGTTTTACACAAACCGTCAGCCCGCCGTCACAAAGGGAGCGGGAGCCGATCGCAAAATCGAAGGGCGCAAAGGCTTCCGAAAGCCGCAGATCGGGCACGATCCGCAGGGTATCCCCTTGCAGACACGCCGAGGTGTCCGCGGGCAGGGAGACCGACGCGCCCGACGCGCCCTTTTTCAGAAGCGCGTCTACCGCCTCCAGATGCACCGCCTCGAGCGTTCCTGGCAGGAGCATGGAGAGCGCGCGGCGGCGAATGGCGGGGTGAACCCCTCGGAGTGCCTCGGCAGAAACGCCGCCGTCCACAAGACTCGCGTTAAGGAACTTCTCCGCCTCCCCCGTCAGGTAGTCCTGATCGAGTGAGATCGACTGCGTCATACGATACACGCGCTCCTGCAGGTCGCCAAATTCCCGCTCCAAGCGAGGAACGACCTCAAGGCGCAGGCGATTGCGACTGCAATCGGGGGCTTCGTTGGTGCTGTCGGTGACGAACGCCAGCCCCTCGCGCTTGCAAAAATTCAAAATATCGCGCCTGGAATATCCAAGCAGGGGGCGCACCAGCACCCCGCTTCCGAATGCTCTCGTGGGGGGAATGCCGCACAGTCCGTGCAGTCCCGTTCCCCGCGCCATACGAAAGAGCACCGTTTCAAGATTATCGTCGGCGTGGTGGGCGGTGGCGAGGATCTCGATCCCCCGCTCCTCCATCACGCGGCGGAAAAATGCGTACCGCACCTCTCGCGCCTCATGTTCAAGACTCCGTCCGTGCGCCCTTGCAAGAGACGGCACGTCGGCGGCATGGGTGAGATGCTCCCAGCCGTACCTCTCGGCAAGAGACGCGCAAAAGTCCGCGTCGCGGTCGGCCTCATCCCCACGAATGCCGTGATGGACGTGCGCCGTGACCACCGAAAAGCCGTATTTTTGCGCTTGCCTTGAGAGCACGTGCAGGAGTGCCGTGGAATCCGCTCCCCCCGAGAGGGCGAGCAGAACGGTTTCACCACTCGGACGGCTCGCAAGACTTTGCGGTGTGGGTGCGAGAAAAAGATCGCGCGTCGGCTTCACTGCTCGCCCCGATCGTCCTCAATGGTGAGGAACTTGGTAAACTGACCGTTCCAGCCCATGTTCACCGTACCCGTAGAGCCGTGACGGTTCTTGGCAATGATGACCTCGGCGATGCTGGTGTTCTGGTCGGTTGCTTCACCCGTCTTATAGTATTCACTTCTGTAGAGGAAAATAACCGTGTCGGCGTCCTGCTCGATCGCTCCCGAATCACGAAGGTCGGAAAGCATCGGCTTTTTGTCGGTTCTCGACTCGGGGCCACGCGAAAGCTGGGCGCAGCAGACCACGGGAACCATGAGCTCCTTCGCCATGATCTTGAGTGATCTCGAGATCTCCGAGACCTCCTGCACGCGGTTGTCGTTGTGCTTGTCTCCCTGCATCAGTCCGAGGTAGTCGATGACCACCATGCCGAGGTTCTTGACGCGGCGGAGCTTTGCCTTCATCGCGGTCACGGTCATGCCCGAGGTATCGTCAATGAGAATGTCGCACCCCGAAAGCTGTCCCGACGCCACCGCCAGATGCTCCCAGTCCTCGGGGGTGAGGTCACCCGTTCGGAGCGAGTAGCTGTTGACCAGCGCTTCACTTGACAGCACGCGGTTGACGAGCTGCTCGGCAGACATCTCAAGCGAGAAGATGCACACCGCCTTGCCCGTCTGCTTTGCCACGTTGGTGGCAATGTTGAGGGCAAAGGAGGTCTTACCCATACCGGGGCGCGCGCCCACCAGCACGAGGTCGCTCTTTCCCATTCCCGCGAGCACGCGGTCAAGGGCGGAGAATCCCGTCTTGGTCCCTTGGGTCGCCTCGGCGTTGGTGCGAAGCTCCTGCAGATGCGAATAAACGTCCTGAAGCACCTCGCGAATGTGGCGGAATCCCTTGGTATCCCTGCCCTGCGCGATGTTGAAGATCAGAGACTCGGCGTGGTCGATGATGGAGGTGACCTCCTCCTGCTCGGAGTAGGCACTCTCGGAGATCTCGCCGCTCGCCGCGATGAGCTGGCGAAGCACGCTCTTTTCCTTGACGATGCGCGCGTAGTCCTTGATGTTGAGGGCGTCGGGCACCGCCTCGGTCAGCGTACGGATGTAGTCCTCGCCGCCCGACTTATCGTAGACGCCCTTGGTGACCAGCATATCAATGAGCGTCACCACATCGATCTCGCGGTTGGCAAGGAATAATTCCTGCATCGCAAGATAGATCTGCTTGTGCTCTCCGAGATAAAAATCGTCTCCGTTCATCATGGCGGCAACCTCGGTCAGCGACTCGGGATCGATCAGGATCGCACCGAGCAGCGACTGCTCCGCCGGCATGGAAAACGGTAATTTTCGAATCAGTTCATCCATTGAAAAAAGATCCTTTCCTTCACGGTCTGCCTCGGCAGACCTCAAAACACGTTACTGCTCACACACCTTAAGGGTGATCTTTCCCGTCACCTCGGTGTAGAGCTTGACCTCGAGGTGATAGGTGCCAAAGGACTTGATGGGCTCGCTCACCACGATCTTGCGCTTGTCGATGGTGATGCCGTAGTCCTTCCGGAGACGCTCGGACACGTCCTTGGCGGTGACCGATCCGTAGAGTCTGCCGTCGGTGCCGCCCGGCGCGGGCATAGTCACGATCATGGTCTCGAGCTTCTTTGCAAGCTCCTGCGCTTCCTTCTTCTCGGTCGCAATGCGGTAGAGGCGCGCCTCCTCCTTGACCTTGACGTCGTTGAGGGACTGCGCGTCGGCTGCCTTGGCAAGCTTGCGCGCGATCAAAAAGTTCTTGGCGTAGCCGTCGGCTACTTCAATGACGTCGTTCTTCTTTCCCTGTCCCTTTACGTCTGCTAACAAAATGACTTTCATGTCTGATCCTCTTTTCTGTGTCTTAACCGTTTGGTAAAATTTTAGTTCTTTGCGCTCTTGCCGTACTCGTTGTCGAGATACTCGTCGATGGCAGCCTTGAGCTGTTGGGACGCCGCCTCGAGGGAGGTGTGCGTGAGCTGTGCGCCCGCCATATCAAAGTGTCCGCCGCCGCCCAGCTTTTGCATAATCAGCTGAACGTTGATCTTATCGTGCGAGCGTGCGGAGATATTGACGGTATTCTCGGCGTGAAGCAGCGCGAAGGACGCTTCGATGCCGTCGATGGTCATAAGCTTGTCTGCCGCCTTTGCCACCGCCACCGAGTCGCTTTCCGTCGCGGGGTGATCGACGCTGAGCCAAGTCAGGGCGATCTTGTCGCGATAGGTTCTGGTGCGGCTGTCAATGTCGCACGCCGTGAAAAGGTTGCTCATCGACTCGGTGAAAAGGCGTCTGGCAACGTTGGTGTGCGCGCCCCTCTGGTAGAGGTAATGCACCGCCGCAAAGGTCTGCGTCTGTGCGCCCTGCGTGAAGTTCTTGGTATCCAGCATGAGTCCCGCCAGCATCAGCGTCGCCTCCTCCTTGAGGAGTGCATCGTGGTGGGGGCTGAGCTGAAGCATCTCGCTGACCAGCTCGCTGGCCGCCGCCACACCCGGACGGATGTAGGTCATCAGCGGCTTGAATTCATACAGCTGATCGGGGCGGCGATGGTGCTGGCGGGCGTGGCGCTCTACGGCTATGCCGACGGAAAGGCGGGAGGGTCATGAACGGAGAACTCTGGTTATATGCCAGCTTTATGCTGGCGGGCACGTTCATC
>JAZSBE010000050.1:0-9081 GCA_045602215.1 Eubacteriales bacterium
CCACCCAGGCAGGCGCAGCAGAGCTTGTCGTTGAGTACTCTACCGCACAGGAGAAGTACGAGAATGGTGAACTGAGCGTTCGTCTCATCGGTGCGATGAACCTTGAGGAAGGCAAGACCTTGGCAGACTACAAGGCAATCGGCTTTGAGGTTGTTGCAATCCGTCAGGAGACCGCTGCAGTTTGGAACAACGAAGACTCCGAGATCTACAACGTTTACACCTCTTACCTCAACAATGGCGAAGAGGTTACTGCTGAGGCTGCAGGCGGCGACTATATCTTCGTATATGAGCTGGGTGGCATTGTGCCCAACAAGGGCATCGTGACCTTCGCGATCAAGACCTTCTACGTTGACGCAGAGGGTGAAACTACCTACACCGATATGTACGTACTGGATTACGATACCGCTTATACGGTAGCATAATTAAAGGAGGATTTGAAACATGAAGAACTATATCAATCCCATGGTTGAAATCACTCTGATCTCTGCGGAGGATGTTCTGACCCTGAGCCTTTTGGACGGTCACGCAATCCCCTCCAAGAGCGATCGCGTCGGTAACGATGCGTTCTGGGGCTAATTCAGTAAACTAAAAACCCGTTTGGAGGGCTGTTGAATTCAAATGACTTTGAAAAGAAATTTTCTGTCCGTTTGATTCAACAGCCCTCCTTGTTTTGTAAAAAGGAGATTTTGTATGATTTTAGCGACGACGACCGGAGATTTTAACTGCATCAAAGACCACGCCGAGCGCGTAAGACTTGTCGCGCGGGCGGGATTTCGGCATCTCGATCTGTCCATGTATGAGATCTTTTCGGGAGATCCCCTCTTTTCGGACGGCTGGAAGGAATACGCGCTGGAGCTTGGCGAGCTTGCAAAGGAGCTTGGCGTGGATTTCGTGCAGGCGCATTCCCCCAGCACCAACAACATGGGGGGAGACGAAAACTATGCCGACGCGCTTTGGAAGACCGAGCGATCAATCGAGGTCTGCGGGATTCTCGGTATTGAGAATCTGGTGGTTCACGCCGGTTGGGAGCGGGGTGTAACCGATAAGGACGCGTGGTTTGAGGAGAATCGCAAATTCTTCCGCGCGCTGATCCCCGCCATGGAGCGTTGCGGCGTCAACGTCCTGTGTGAGAACACCACCAAGGCGAATATGCCCACGTGGTACTATCTGTTCTCCGGCGCGGACATGAAGGAGTTCGTGGACTACGTCGATCATCCTCGCTTCGGCGCGTGCTGGGATACCGGTCACGCCAACGTCGAGGGACATCAGTTTGATGATATTCTGGCGATGGGAGATTGCCTGCGCGCCATCCACTTCAACGATAACCGCGGCAAGCAGGACGAGCACATCCTGCCCTTTATGGGCACGATGAACGTGGACGAGGTCATGAACGCCCTCATCCGGAACGGCTTTGAAGGCCCCTTGACCTTTGAGTGCAGCTCGGCTCTGCGTCCCAAGAACTACTGGCTGGGCAACCGCCGTTCCTATGCGCCCGACACCCGCCTCTGTGAGCCGCCTCTGGCACTTATGGAGAAGATGGAGCGACTGATGTACGAGATGGGTGAGCATATCCTCACCGCGTACGGATTGTTTGAAAGCTAAAAAACGCCAACGGCTGACCGCGGGTCGCCGTTGGCGTTTCTTTTATACTTTTTTGAATGCCATGCTTCTGCCGATCTTCTCGGTTGGCTCGATCAGCCCAAGCGCGACGAGCACACGGACTGCCGAGTAGGCGTCGCGCCCCGTGAGCTTGGTCACCCGTGAAAACTCCTTGACCGTGAAGGGGGAGGGGAGACCTTCGGGGAGAAATTGCTCGAAATCCGATGGGGAATCGAGAGAGAGATCATCAATGAGAGAGATCGGGATCCGCTCGTAGCGTTCGCCGCCGCGATGGGGGTCTTTTTTTCTGCCCGAGAGCAGTCTGAAATCGTGCGTTTCCAAAAGCAGGACGCGGAATTTCAGCCGAGGGTGGGGAAACAGGGGGATGAGGGGATAGAGTCGGGGGAGAATGTCGATCGCCTTGCCGTGACGCGGAGAGCGGCGGCGGGGAGAGATCTCTGCCGTGGCGGGATCCACCCAGCTCACCCAACGATCCTTTGGAATGGGATGTACGACGGTGACGGTGAGGTCGGTATAGTCGAGGTAGTAGGCGATCTTCTTCGCCATAGGGGCAAAATCGCCCGTCTGGACCTCGTAGGCGTCGTTGCCCACGCGAACGTCCGAGACGAACCGACGCTCCTCAGACACGCGAATTTCGTGGTCCTCGGGGCTCTCGGAAAGATAGCGCTTGACGATCTGATGCTGCCATTTTTCCGCAAGCGTCCCCACGCCCTGCTCGCCCTGCGTCCGTCTTTCCTTCATCGCCGCCTCGCAGATGCGCGCAAAGCGCGCGCGGCGAGCGTCGGGGGATAGGCTATCAACGATCAGCATCAGCGGTAGTAGACGTAGAACACGATGATGGTGCGCTCGACGCCGCCGTGCTCCTTGTCGGGCGCGGTGACGACAACGCCGTCCTTGGAGAGCAGCTCCCAAGCCTGCAGCTTGTCAACGTCGCATCGCAGAATGACCTCGGAGGAGGCAAAGATGATAAACTCGCCGTTGCGGACGTCGATGCTGCCCTCGCGGCCGATGACCTCCTCCACGCCGTTGATCTTTTCGGTGACGTAGCGGATGCGGTGGCCTGCGATCTTTTGCGCCATCTCCTGACGGTAGGCGAGAGAATCGGGGTTCTTTTTACCCCCGAACAGTCGGGCAAAGAAGTTGTTGGACATTGTCTTTTCCTCCTGTGAGAAAGCTTCGGATCTCGTTGTATTCGTTAAGCAATGCCGCGGCAGATTCTGACGTCGGGTCGAAATCGCGGCGGCGAAGACCGCGGAGCATGATGTTCTTGGGCGTCTCATCGGGATCGATCAGCTCCAGCGCGCATACGCTGTAGCCCTTCGATTCCAGAAATTTCAGACGCAGCGCGTCGGTGGCGGCATCGCAAAGCTTTTGCCTGAGCATCGAGTGCTGCGTGATGAAGGTAAGGGGGGCGCAATCAATGTTGTGATTGAGCTCGTGGTGGCAGCAGGGAGTGGAAAGAATGACGTCGGTTTCCCACGCCACGGCGCGCTCCAAACCGAGGTCTGTGGCGACGTCGCAGGCGTGCAAAGAGACCACCAGATGGACCTTTTCGCCCGCATCATACGCCGAGACGTCCCTGCAAAGGAACTCCAGCCCGTCAAAGCCGAGCGCGTCTGCAACGGCGTTGCAATGCGCCACCACGTCGGGCTTGAGATCCACGCCCGTCATGCATACGGTTCGTCCGAGCACGTTTACAAAGTAATGATAGACCGCAAAGGAGAGGTAGCTCTTTCCGCAACAGAGGTCGCAGATGCGAAGCGTACCTTCCTTCGGAAGAGAGGGGAGACAGTCGCGTACGAGCTCCAGAAAGCGATTGATCTGACGGAATTTTGCCTGCTTTTTGTCATGGATCCGTCCGTTTTGATCGCTGATCCCGAGATGTCGGAGAAAGGGCTCGTCGCCACCGAGGATATAGTTCTTGTTTCGGTTGTTGCCAAAGGTCTCGACGGCGGAAGCGGTCGAGGAAAGAAGCTTCTTTTTGAGCTTATCCGCGCCCAGAAGCACGTCGCTGTTGCCCTTCTTGGCGCGTCGGTATTCGCAGTCTCCCTCGCTCGTGAGCAGGTTGATCTGACCGTGCGATTGGATCATGCTTGCCAAGCGGTCGATCCCATCCGCGCCGTCGATGGAAATGTTCTCGTGGAGCGCCTTGTTGTCGGTGCAGAATTTCTCTGCCTGAAGGATCTCCCGCTGCCCGATTCGACGAAGCGTGAGAACCGTCTTTTGCTCCGTGGGGTCGACGGGCTTTGAGAAGACCGCCTTTTTGATCGCCTTTTTCTCAACCGCCAGGGTCAAGAGCTCCAAAAGCGCGTTTTGCGTGTCGGTCATGTCTGATCTCCCTTGTCGGAATCTGTCGGAGCTTTTGATTTCTTTTTCAGATTGAGCTTGGATTCGGTGCGGTTGTAGATGCGCTTGAGGTTTTCCTTGTGCTTGTAGATGACAAAGCACGCGCTGAGAGCCGCCATGGCAACGCAAAGACCTGCCTGCTCGGGATCCGAGAAGGAGTGCAGGATTACGGGGTAGAGAAACGCCGCCGTGACGGACGCCATCGAGACGTACTGCGTGCCAATGATGACCACAAAAAAGACGATTGCCAGAAAGATAAAGGTAAAGGGAATGAAGGGAAAAATGAAGTTGTTGGTAAAGATACTGGTGATGAGGGCAACTGCCGTCAGACACGCAACACCCTTTCCACCCTTGAATTTCTCAAAGACGGGATACATATGTCCGAAAACGACGAAGAAGCCAGCCAGTGCAAGACCGTTCATTTCCCATGCGAGAAGTCCCCACAGGCACGCGAGGATCGCCTTGGCGAGGTCGCAAACGAAGGTCAGTACTGCTGCTTTTTTCCCGTAGGTGCGGAGCATATTGGTGCTTCCCGCGTTGCCGCTTCCGTGCTCGCGGATGTCTGCGTGGAACATTCTGCGGGAGATCAGGATAGCAGGGTTGATGCTGCCAAGCAGATAGGGGACGGCAATGCAAACCAGAATGCCGACGATGTAGGTGATCCACCACCATGCGGATTCGGGCATAAGCTGATACTCGTTGATGCACCAGTCGAGGAGATTGAAGCGCACGATTCTTACGTTCTGTGCGTTGGATGCGATTTGTGTGAGATTCATAATCATGATTCCTTTCGGGGATTAGAGTTCGATCAGTTCTTTCGTGCTCTTTGTAAAGTTGAGGACGGTTCCGTCAGGTCTGATCGCTACCATGTCCTCAATGCGGCAGCCGTACTTGCCTTCCAGGTAGATGCCCGGCTCAAAGGTGACGACGTTGCCGCGTTGCAGACGTTCGTCCTTGGAAGCCCTTGGGGAGAGCCTTGGATTTTCATGCACCAGAAGTCCTACACCGTGTCCTAGGGAGTGACCGAACGCGCCCTTGTAGCAAGCATTGGCGTCAATGATATCTCGCGCAATCTTGTCAAGCCCTGCGCAGGACGCTCCTTCCTTTGCCGCATCCAGCGCGGCAAGCTGCGCCGACAGGACGGTGTTGTAAAGCTTCTTGATTTCTTCATCTGCTTTTCCGATCACGACGGTTCGGGTCATATCCGAGCAGTAGCCGCCTACTCTTGCGCCGAAATCCATGGTCAGAAAGCCTTTTTCAAGCTTGCAAGGTCTCGGAACTCCGTGTGGGAGAGAGGATGCGCTGCCCGAGACGGCAATGGTGTCAAACGCCAGTCCGTTCGCCCCTTTGCGGCGCATGAAGAACTCCAGCTCCAACGCCACGTCGATCTCGGTCATATTGGGGGTAATAACCTTGAGAATGTGCGAAAACGCCGCGTCGGTGATCGCCTGCGCGCGCGCCATGCAAGCCAGCTCCTCGTCATCCTTGAACTGACGTTGCTCTTCAAAAATCGCTGAAGCGCCCGTCTCCAAGGTGATTCCCGGCAACTTTTCACGGTAACGAAGGTAGTCGGCATAGGAGAGTGCAGCCTCTTCGATTGCAGCTTTGTTGATCCCCAGCTCCTCCAGAATTCCGCGGATGCAAGCCAGATGCCCCTGCTCGGGCGCCAGAATCTCAAAATCCTTGAACGCCTGCGCCTTTGCCGCTTCGGTATAGCGGAAATCGGTCAGAAGGTAGGCGTTTGCATCGGTTACAAGCACCAAGCCGTCGTCAAAATCGAACCCCGTCAGGTAAAGCTGGTTCAATTTATCCGAAATAATGGCAGCCGAGAAGTCTTTTTGAGCCAAATGATTTCTGAATATTGAAAGATGAGACATGAATCCTCCTTACGGTATGCTCTTGATTTTGGCATAAGACATACTATACAATGATATCATATCATATTTTTTTCCAAAAGTAAAGAATTCTAAAAAAATTTCTCCGAAGTTCTCAATCCGACAAAATTATAATCCTTGGAGCGGTATAATAGAGACGCGTCTGTCACAGGCGCAAAAAAATACGTGGCTTGCGCCCAAGGAGGAGCTATGCAGCAGGAGGTGTACGCGGATCTGTATGTGCTTGTCAATGCAGGCATGGATCTGCTTTGCTTTATGATTACCGCGGCGTTGATGCATCGAAAGATCCTGCGCCGCAGAGCCATTCCGAGCGCATTCCTTGGGGGTGTGTATGCACTGGGCGTTCTCTTGATCGGTGCGAGCGGCGTTCCGGCGGTTGCGTTGGATCTTTTAGCAATGTTTTTTATGTGCGCGATCGTGTTTTTCTCCAAGGAAGAAAAGCTTTCCTTTCTCTTAAAGGTTACGGCTGTCAACGTGATCGTCTCTGCCTTCCTCGGCGGCGTGATGACGGCGTTGTATGCCTGGCTCAACCGCCTGAATCTGCCGATCGAGATTTTGGAGGGAGATGGAATTTCGGTTTGGATCTTTGCGGCCTTGGCGGCGGTATCCGGCGTTTTGACGGCGCGTGGCGGGATGTTCTTTGGGCTGTCGCGGAAGACGAGGAGCGTTCGGGTTGAGGCGGTTCTTTTCGGAACGCCCGTGACCTTGTCGGCGATGGTGGACTCGGGGAATTTCTTGAAGGACCCGATGGGAGGCAGGGGGGTGATTGTCGCAGAACGCAAAAAAATCGCCCATGCTTTGCCGAGAAATTTCCCACGGGAGGGAGAATTGAACCGATCGGCGGACTTGGCGACAAAGCTGAGGCTGATTCCGACAAAGACTGCAACCGGGAGCGGAATGCTGGAGGCAATTGTGCCTGATTCGCTCATCCTCGTCGATGAGAGCGGCAGGCACGAGGGAGACTATCTGATCGCCCCTATTTCTTTGGGAGATAGTGCAAAGGGGTTCGATGCATTGATCCCCTTGGAATAAATATTACATAAAGGCGGGTATGATGATGAAACGAATGAGGTTGTTTTTTCTTGGAATGAAACGGAGGCTGCTCCTTCTTTTTCTCAAAAGAGGGAAAAGGGGCGTTTTCTACATCAACGGTCCCGATACGCTCCCTCCTCCCTTGGAGAAGGAAGAGGAGCTTGCGTGGATCGCGAGGATCGACGAGCCGGAGGCGAGAAACGTTTTGGTGGAACGGAATCTTCGTCTGGTCGTTTATATCGCAAAGCGATTTGAAAACACGGGAACCTCCATTGAGGATCTGATCTCCATCGGCACGTTGGGGCTCATCAAGGCGATCAATACCTTCCGCGCGGACAAAAGCATCAAGCTGGCAACGTACGCCTCCAGATGTATTGAAAACGAGATTCTGATGTACATCCGAAAGCACGGAGGACAGCGTTGCGAGGTGTCCATGGATGAACCCTTGAACGTCGATTGGGATGGGAACGAGCTTCTGCTGTCGGACGTCCTTGGTAGCGAGGAGGACGGGGTTGCTTACGAGCTGGAGCAGAAGGAGGAGCGAGAGCTTGTTCGGACGGCGGTTGCCGCGCTCGAGCCGAGAGAGCGCGAGCTGATCGAGCTAAGATACGGACTGTGCGGTGGGAATGAGCTGACACAAAAAGAGGTGGCTGATCGTATGGGGATCTCGCAATCTTATATCTCGAGGCTGGAAAAAAGAATCCTATCCAATCTGAAGCTTGCCATAGCGGGCAAAATTTAGCCTATAGAATGGCTTGAATGCGCTCCAGACGTTGCATATCCTCGACTGCGTCCAAAAGCAATGCGCGCGCCGTCCAGAAGCCGTACAGGTCTTTGCTCTGCGCGCAGGCGACCAGAGTCGAGGCTTGCTCTCCGATCCGATCCACAATGGTGTGATTGACCGAGATGTGAATCCACTGGGCATCCTTTTTCCATTGCTTTTCCAATTCCGTAGCCAATGCAAGGCAGTCGGGACGGGTGGGGGCGGGGAGATGCTCCGCGGCTTGCTGAAGATTGCTTCCTACCTTATTTACATATATACAGTTGACGGCAACGCCGCCGATCATTAAAACGATCAGAACGAGAGAGATGAAAAAGCTTTTCACTGAGACTTTCTCCTTTGCTTGTTGGATTCCAAAAGTATGATGTTGGATTCCCCCAGTCGATTGGCGAGCACACAAAAAATTTGCTCCTCGGCATATCCCTTGGCGCGCAGACTTTCATAGAGCCAATCGGAGTCTTTTTGAATAATGGAAAGGCCCGATTGGTTGCATTTTCCGTCCGAGAATACCACGTGCATGAGCGGATCCTCTTCTGATTTCACCCCCAACTGCTCTGCGGTGGGCTGTGCGTACTGCGGCTTGGGGAGAATGGTGAACTTCCCGTTCTTCTCTAGAATCGCATCGTTGATCTGGTCAATGGAGGAATACCCCTGCTGGCGGATCTCTCCCATGAGCTCCTCTATGGAGATGCGGATGGAACGAAGAGCGTCTTGATCGAGATGCCCGTCGCAGATGAGAATGGTGGGATGTGCGGATACCAAGGATTTGAGAAAGGGGATCCGAATCAGGATCACCGAGGATGCGACCTCCAAAAACAGCAGGGTGATCATGGGAATGAGCGCGTGAGAAACGGGAATGTTGGTGTCCGTGATGGGAAGGGCGGCGATCTCGGATAGCATGAGCGTTGTGACCAGATCCGTTACCTCAAGCTCTCCGATCTGACGTTTTCCCATGATCCGCACGGTTGCGATCAGGATCACGTAGATGAGTAGTGTGCGAAAAAGTATCGTAATCAACCATTCATCACCGTCCTGCAATCAAAAATTTGTTTATATTTTCTCCCCTTTCAAAAAAAATATGCAAAATGTAAAAAAAGATAAAAAAGAGGGTTGACAAGCGAAAATGAAAGTGGTATAATATGCGAGCACGCGCAAAAACACGCTGCAAAATATACTTCAAATAACTCCGCTTTTGAAGACGTAAAAAAAGTTGAAAAAACTTTCAAAAAATGCTTGACAAACGGAAATCACTGTGGTATAATAACGAGGTCGCGCGAAAAGTGGTGCGACGCTGATCTTTGAAAATTGAACAACAAGAGATGAAGTACAAAGCATATATAAGATATGTGTAAGTGCGAACGAATCTCGACAATTCTTTACAAGAGAATACTACTCAACAAAAGTAAA
>JAZSBE010000051.1:0-28963 GCA_045602215.1 Eubacteriales bacterium
TCGGGTGGCTTTTCTGTTTGGCTGCGGCACTCGTCGCTTAGAAGCTTGCTCCGCAAGCGAAGCGCCGCGGAATTAGGTTCGCATTCGCCGCTCGAAGATCGACAAGCTCGCTTGTCAGGCGCAGAGCGCGCGAATCACGGAGCGAAGCGGAGTTACCCTAGTGCCCGCCGCAATTTCCCACAAACTCCTTGCAATCTCCACGATTTTGTGCTATACTAAACGCAGAAAGGCGGTGATTTTTTATGTGCGAAAACAAAATAGGAAACATCTCCATCGGTGATTTTGTTACGGCTTATGGAACTGGATATTGGCAGTTGATAGACATAAAACCTAAAATCGCATATGACGATTATGATAGCGAAGATATAAAATGGAAAAAAGGCGATGTTATCGGTAAATGGGTTATTCTCAAAAAAGCCTTTACAAACAAAATGAAACCTCGCATTTATTTTTCTTACGAAGATTCCGCTTGGCTAAAGCCTGTTTCTAAAACGGTTCTTAACGAAATTGAAAAATATTTTACAGAATATCCCGACTTCAAGAAAAAGTTCGATACTGCACAAGTTAAATTGTTGCCAATGATAACAAACATTTGGATCGACTGTCCGGAAGCGTGTGAAGCAGATTTTAGAAAACTTCTTGAAACACTTCCCGAAAAATTTACGATGGATATTTTGTTGGGCACAATTGGCAAATATAAAAATGGTATTTCTAAACCACCTACAAAATACCTCTTAAATCTTTCTGCATATCCTTGGGATTTGGATTGCGATGCAAATTTAATGTTTTGCGATTGGGATTTGACAAAAGATTGATGTCAAATTACTCTTTTCCCCGTTTGAGTTCAAATCCTAGTGGCAAAATGCAAAAAATATCTTTTTCGTAGCCTCTACACAAACAGAAAAGCCACCCAATCGGGTGGCTTTTCTGTTTGGCTGCGGCACTCGTCGCTTAGAAGCTTGCTCCGCAAGCGAAGCGCCGCGGAATTAGGTTCGCATTCGCCGCTCGGAGATCTGCAAGCTTGCTTGTCAAAAAAATGGAAATTTAGGTTTTTTCCACCACTTAAAGCACAAAAAAACACCTATAAAAAAACTTTCCCCCACCCTATTGACATCGTTTTTGAGGTATGCTATACTGAATTCAGAAAATGGCTTTGGAGGTTGAAATGAAAAGGATTTTATCTGTATTTCTCTGCTTAATTTTTATGTGTTCCATCGTTTCCTGCGACACAAAAAGAAATCCATCTGAAGACGATGGGGCGAAGGATGGTTCCGCCCCCACGGTCGATATGAACGAACCGCAGACCCCCTCCGATTATAGACAAGCTTATCTGGATTTTTTGAAAGACGAAAAGGATTCTCACCGGTCGTTTGCTCTTGTTTATCTTGATGATGACGATATTCCCGAGCTGTATCTGATGGGAGCTTGCGAAGCTGAGGGAGATATGATTTGTTCTTTTAAGAATGGGGTGGTTGTATATGAATATTTGAAACGCACAGGCGGTGGAAAATACATTGAGCGAGGCGGATCTGTCATCAATCAAAACGGCAATATGGGACGCTGCTACACAGATGTATACAAGTTAGGTGAAAACGGATTTACAAAAACCTTTAACGCCTTATCCATTGAATATGCTGAGTATATTGGCGGAAAGGGCAGCGAAGAATATCGTTTTATTTACGAGTATTTTGTAGGGGATGCACCTGTAAGTGAAACCGAATACCACAATGCGATCAACGCTGCTTTTGATTTTTCAAGGGCGGCAAGCTTTGATGAAAATGCCGTATCCTACGATGCGATAATTGGACAGCTTGAGGGTGCTCATTCGGCAAAATGATATCAACGATTAAACATACAAACATTGTAACGGAACCGAAAAAAATCGATACAGTATGTTTTCTTGACTTTTCGCCTGGATATCGTATAATAATTCTAGAAAGGCAGTGGCATTATGAAAAAAGCCTGTATCATAAGTAACATTTTTCTTTCGGTTGTATATGTCGTTTCGTCTTGGTGTGTATCAATTTTAGGATATTTATTGCTATTGCCATTCGGATATTTGTCAGATAGTGTGTGGTACCCCAAGATTTTTTATCTTGCATCAAGCTTTTTATTAATGGGAACGCCAATATTTTGTTTGATTGGCATTGTTTTATCTGTCATTTTAAGAAAAAAAGAAAGATATAAGTGGTCACTTTTGATACAGCTTTTACCTTTCGCAAGCATACTACTATCCATTGGGTTTTTACAGTTTTCAATGGTATTGGGGATATAAAGTTATCGAAAAATGAAAATATGCTGTACTAACATCAGAAAGGCGGTAGATTCCAATGACAAGAAAACAAATTCTGACAAACGATAATATTCAAACAGATATAAAAAATGCACTGAAGCATCCCCCAATGCCGACTCGTGCAGTACATTATAAGTCAAAGCTTCCTTTCCTTGTATTTGGAGTGGCCACGCTTGTAGCTATGGGCTTGTTTCAAAATCACTACAAGCTTGTGTTGCTTGTTGATCTTATCTTGATCGTTGCATATCTTGTAGCAGACTCCATCCTCAAGCAAAAACGCATCAATCATTTCTCCATGAACAATTACGAAATCAGAAAAGCGTGCGTTTCCTACATCAGAGAGGAGATCTATAGCACAGATAATCGAATACATCTCACCCCCGTGACCAAGGAAATTCATACAGCGCGTGTATACGTGATGTATTTTGATAACGGAAATGTTTGGAATATCCCGGAAAACAATTATTTGTGGAGTGGTGAGAATCCGATGTCGAATGTCTCAATATATCGGAACACACCTCCCGGAGCTGTTTTCATGACCATCACGGAAAAGCATACCGGCAACATCGTTATGGCATATCCTATGGAATATTTTGAATACAAAAATTGATCCCACCCGATTGGGGGGCTCGTTTGAGAGATTCTGAACTCATGCGCGCACAGTTTGACCGTTTCTCTCCATGCTCTCTTGACGCGCGCGCTGGTTTTGCAAAGCTTTTTCTTTCGTCTTGGCGCACGCATTGGCGTAATTGCAAAGCGCGCTTTGCAATTCGCAGAGTTCTTCATCGCGCAGCCTCTTCAGCATGAAAAAAAAGATCCCACCCAATTGGGTGAGATCTTTTTTTCATGGCGGAGAGAGAGAGATTCGAACTCTCGGTACGGGATTACCGCACACACGATTTCCAGTCGTGCGCCTTAGACCAGCTCAGCCATCTCTCCGTGCTGACCAAAATAGTATACTACTTTTTTTCTGTTTTGTCAAGGTCTTTTCGGAATTTTTCTGAAATATTTTTTCAAAAGGGATTACAAGGGGAGAGCGTTTGATATCCGCTCCCCCTGTTTTTTATTCCAGTTCAAATGCGCCCGTGTAAAGCTGATAATACTGTCCTTTTTCTGCAATCAGCTTTTCATGGTTGCCTCGCTCGATAATCCGTCCGTGATCCAGCACCATAATGACGTCCGCGTTTCTGACGGTGGAAAGTCTGTGCGCGATAACGAACACCGTTCTTCCCTTCATCAGCGCGTCCATGCCCTTCTGCACGATCGCCTCGGTTCTGGTATCGATCGAGGACGTCGCCTCGTCGAGAATCATAACGGGCGGGTCTGCAACTGCCGCACGCGCGATGGAGATCAGCTGTCTCTGACCCTGCGACAGATTTGCTCCGTTGTTGGTCAGCATGGTATCATACCCCTCGGGCATACGCGTGATGAAATCGTCCGCGCCTGCCAGCTTTGCCGCCTTGATGCACTCCTCGTCGGTCGCATCCAGCTTTCCGTAACGGATATTATCCATAACCGTTCCCGTGAAGAGGTTGGTTTCCTGCAACACGATTCCGAGCGATCTTCTCAGATCGGACTTCTTGATCTTGTTGATATTGATGCCGTCGTATCGGATCTTTCCATCCTCAATGTCGTAGAAACGGTTGATCAGATTGGTGATGGTGGTCTTACCCGCACCCGTCGCACCGACGAACGCAACCTTCTGACCGGGCTCTGCGTAAACCGAAACGTCACGGAGAACAGGCTTTCCTTCCTCATAGGAGAAATCCACGTCTGTCATACGAACATCGCCCGTAAGGAGCGTATAGGTCACGCTACCGTCGCCGTGAGGATGCTTCCACGCCCAATGACCGGTGTGCGCCTCGGTCTCGGTGATACTTCCGTCCTCTGAGATATCCGCGTTCACCAGCGTCACGTATCCCTCGTCTGCCTCTGCAATCTCATCCATCAGTCCAAACACGCGCTCCGCGCCCGCCATTGCCATGGCGATGGAGTTGATCTGCTGGGACACCTGATTGATGTTACCCGTAAACTGCTTGGTCATATTGAGGAAAGGGATCACGATACTGATACTGAACGCCAGACCCGAAATACTGACGTTTCTAAAGCCCGTTACCAAGAACAAGCCTCCCACCAGAGCAACGACCGCGTACATCACGTTTCCGATATTCATAATAATGGGGCCGAGCGAGTTTGCAAAAGCGTTCGCATGGTACGCATCGTCATAAAGTGCTTGGTTGATGGCGTCAAAATCAGATTTACAAGCCTCCTCGTGGCAGAACACCTTGATGACCTTTTGTCCGTTCATCATTTCCTGAACGAAGCCCTCCTGGCGTCCGACCGATTTCTGAAGCTTGACAAAATACTTGGCAGATCCTCCTCCGATCTTCTTGGAGACCAGGAACATTGCCACAACGCCAAGCAAAAGCAGAAGCGTAAGCCACAGGCTATAATAAAGCATGATGCACAGCACGGTGGTCACGATCACCGTAGCGCGAACCAGCGTGGGCAGAGACTGCGACACGAGCTGTCGGAGCGTATCGATATCGTTGGTATAGTGGCTCATGATATCGCCATGCTTATGCGTATCAAAATAGCGAATGGGAAGGCTCTGCATTCCGTCGAACATGGTCTTACGGAATTTGTTGAGGAATCCCTGCGTAATGATCGCCATGAGTTGAGTGTCAACAGTGATAGAAATGATGGCAAGGACGTAGAAAACGATCAGCTTTCCGACCTTTGGTACGATAACCTTGCTTGCCTCCTCCCAGCCAAGCCCTGCCTTTTGCGCGTCTCCGATCGCCTCAATCACCTGCTGCAAAAAGATTGCGGGGATAGAGGAAACGACTGCGGTAAAGACGATACAGAAGATCGCGATGGGAAGCATCACGGGGTAATAGCGGAAGAGCATGCCAAGCAGACGCTTGACCGTTCCGCCGTTGATCTTGCGCTTTGGCATCGGCATATGCTTATTCATTCTTCCCACCTCCACTCACCTGTTGCTCGTAGACCTCGCGGTAAATCTCACAGGACTGCAGAAGCTCTCCATGCTTGCCCTGTGCCACAATTCTACCGTTATCCATAACAACGATTAAATCTGCGTCCTGAACTGACGCGATTCTCTGTGCGATGATAATCTTGGTCGTCTCGGGAATATACGCGCCAAATCCTGCGCGGATGAGCGCATCAGTCTTGGTATCCACCGCGCTGGTAGAGTCGTCCAGGATCAGGATCTTTGGCTTTTTGAGAAGGGCGCGCGCGATACACAAGCGCTGCTTCTGTCCGCCCGAGACGTTGGTTCCGCCCTGCTCGATCTTAGTGTCATATCCGTCGGGGAAGGAGGTCACAAACTCATGCGCCTGCGCCAGCTTGCAAGCCTCTACCAGCTCCTCGTCGGTCGCGTCGGGATTACCCCAACGAAGGTTTTCCTTGATAGTTCCCGAGAACAGAAGATTCTTCTGAAGCACCATCGCAACCTCGCCGCGAAGCGCTTCGATCCCGTATTCGCGGACGTCTCTGCCGCCCACACGGACCGCTCCGTCTGTCACGTCATACAGTCGCGGGATCAACTGTACCAAAGAGGACTTACCCGATCCCGTTCCGCCAATCACACCAACCGTCATGCCCGACGTGATGTGCAAATCGATCGCCTCAAGGGAATTTCGCTTGGACTTCTTGGAATACTTAAAGTTCACGCCGTCAAAGTCGATCGAACCGTTCTCCACAACCGTCACGGGGTTCTCGGGCTCTGTCATATCGGGACACTCACTGAGCACCTCGCAAATACGCTTAGCGGACTCCACCGACATGGTCAGCATGACGTAGATCATGGAAAGCATCATCAAAGACATCAGAATCTGCATACCGTACGTCATCATTGCAGAAAGTTGTCCGACATCAAGATCTCTGCCGCTGTTCCCCTGAAGGATCAGTCTGGATCCCACCAGCAAAACAAAAGACATATTGAAGTACAGGCAGACCTGCATCAAGGGCGTATTGAACGCAACCATTCGCTCTGCCTTGGTAAAATCGGCGCAGATAGAATCGGAAGCGTCGCCAAACTTCTTTTTCTCGTACTGCTCGCGCGAAAAACCCTTAACAACTCGCATCGCGCGCACGTTTTCCTCGATCGACTCATTGAGGCGGTCGTACTTCTTGAACACCTTGCGGAAGGCAGGCATCGCGTTCTTTGCGATCAAGAGAAGTCCAAACGCCAAAAACGGGATCACGATCACGAACAGGCTTGCCAGCTTTCCTCCCATCACGTACGCCATTACCACCGAGAAGATCAGCATCAAGGGGCAACGGATCGCCGTACGGATCAGCATCATAAAGGACATCTGCACGTGAGAAACGTCGGTGGTCATACGCGTGACCAAGGATGCAGAGGAAAACTTATCGATGTTTCCGAAGGTGAAGGTCTGAATCCGATAGAAAATATCCTGACGCAGATTCTTCGCAAATCCCGCCGACGCCTTGGCAGAGGTGAATCCTGCGATTCCGCCGCAGCAAAGGGAGAGGATCGCCATGCCCACAAGCAACAAGCCGAGCTTCACAACGTCCTCCATTCCTGCCGCTCCTCGGTTGATCTGGTTGACCAGATCCGCCGCGATGAAGGGGATGAGCGTCTCGATCACCGCCTCCAACAAAATGAAAATCAGCGTCAGCACCACGGCAGGCTTGTATTCTCTGACGCATTTTGCCAGTCTTTTGAACATACTGTTGCAATCTTCCTTTCCTTATGTCTGTTCGCCCTCAAAAGTTTCGGGTCTTTCCAAAAACGCACAAAGCTGTCGAAGCAGCCGCATGAGCGCGTCGTAATCCTCCTCGTGAAAGCTTGCCTTCACGCGCGCCTCCAGTGCCTCAACCTCCTTCTTCACATCTGAGAGGACAGCATCCGCATCGGGGGTAAGCCGCAACTTTTTCTTTCGGGCATCTCCGTCCACCGAAACGCGCTCAAGCAGGTGCTTCTGCTCCATCAGCTCCACCGTCTTGGAAACGGTAGACCTTCGGATCTTGAACACGTTCTCCAGATCCCTCTGAAAAACGTCCTCGTCGCGATGATCCTCAAGATAGCGCAGGATCCAGAAATTCCTACCCGAAATCAGTCCTGTTTCATCTCCCACGGCACCCGAAATCGCCTGATCGAGGTGTCTGCGAAACAGGATCGACGTATGTCCGATCATCTTCCCGAGATCATGAATCTCTTGCATATTCCATCTCCTTTCTCAGATTGTTAGACCGCTAACATTTTATCATAATTCTGCCCAAAAGTCAACCCCTGAAATTGTAAACATTTTATAACGCGAGGGATCGTCTTGGGATCATCACAGAAAATTAACACTTTTGTGCAAATATGCTATGGCGTATTCCTTTGCGATGTGATATAATCTTTTTACAGACCCTTGAAAAAATGACCGCCAAGCCGAGGAACAAATATGAACATCATCACACTAACCCTCAATCCTGCAATCGACGTGCATTGCTACACCGAGCATTTTCAGCCCTACCGAGAAAATCTTGCCACCGTCACCTCCCGCGACATCGGCGGCAAGGGGATCAACATCTCCCGCGCGCTGACCGCAAACAAGATCGAGAACACTGCGCTGATCGTGTTGGGACAGGAGGACAAAGCTTCCTTTTGCCGCGCTATGGATGCAGAGGGACTGACCTACCGCGAGATCGTTCTGCCTGGCAAGGTGAGAGAAAACATCACCCTTCACACAAGCGGCTCGCCGGAAACGCGCATCAGCTTTTCGGGATTCTCCGCGGATGACACCTTGATCGATCGGGTGGAATCGGATCTTCTGCGCTTGCTTGATCGGGGAGACATTCTCACTCTCACGGGAAGAAATCCCGAGGGGATCGGGATGTCCCGCATGAAAACGATGCTTGCAAATCTGAAGAGCATGGGGATTCGCATCGTGCTTGACTCCCGCTCCTTCAGCCTCTCCGACCTCCTCGAGATCCGCCCTTGGCTGATCAAGCCCAACGAGGAGGAGATCGCTTCCTATGCAAGCATTGACGTCCATGACTTCCCCACCGCGAAAAGCGCAGCAGAGCATCTGCACGAGCGTGGGATCGAAAACGTCATGATCAGCCTTGGCGCGCGCGGAGCGCTCCTGTGCTGCCCGCAAGGGTGCTTTGCGGCACAAGCTCCTTCCATTGAGACAATCTCCACCATCGGCGCGGGAGACAGCTCCATTGCAGGCTTTTGCGCTGCTACAGAGCTTGGGCTGGATGCCCCCGACCGCTTGCGATACGCCGTCAGCTACGGAAGCGCCGCCTGCATGGTCATGGGCACGCAGGCACCAAGAGAGCACGACGTCCAAGAATTGCTTGGGCAGATTGAAATATCCACGCTTTGACTCTTATACACAAAAATGCCAACGATCGCTCTTTTTCGAGCTTCGTTGGCATTTTATAATTGTTTCAGGATATATTGACAGATCTGCACACCGGAATCTCCTGCGCGAAAATGCTCCATCTCTACCCTTTGCTTCTCCAGAATTCGGTCATTCTCAACCATTGCAACCGTTTTTGCAATCGCTTGCTTCCAGTTTCTCGTTTTTTCTCCCACCCCCAACTCCGAAAGAAAATTCAAATTTCTCGTCTCACATCCCGGGACTGCCTCCACAAAGACCATTGGCAACCGCTTCACGATCGCCTCTGTCGTCATCAGTCCACCCGGCTTTGTCAGATACACGTCTGCCGCAGAAAAATAAAGGGGAATGTCATTCGTATATCCGACCACGAACAGCACATCCGATGCAAATCGGTCAAGATCGCGGAAAAGCTCCTCGTTCCTACCGCAAAGAACGACCAACGCCACGTTTTTTGGAAGCCGATTCGCCAGCTCCTTTGCGTGCCGCTCCAGATTGCCACACCCCATACTACCGCATCCCAACAGAACGATGCGCCCCTCCTCGGGAAGCTTCAGCCTTCTGCGAGCCTCCCGTTTCTCCATCTGCTCGTAAAAAGGCTCTCTGACGGGGATTCCTGCAGCAAAGAGCTTATGAGCGGGGATTTCCCGTCTGACAAACTCGCCAAACAGCATCCGGTGAGGAATAAAAAAAGCATCCGCATCCAGGGAGGATACCCCCGGGCTACAGGTATAATCGGTTGCAACAAAATAGCACGGGATATGATTTTGGTAACGGCGGCGAAGCTCGGTCATCATCATGCCCGCAAAGACGTGGACGCAGACGACCGCATCAAAGTGCTCGGACAGCAGCTTTTCCTGCAAACGAACCGCGCCCTTTGCAAAATAATCGTAGGGCCTCTGCGGCGGATGCCGTTCCTCAAAGCGGTATGCAGTACCAAACAGTTTCGGAAGCCTCCGATATACGTAGGAATGTCCCCAGCTGATGAAGCCGGAGGCTTTTTCGGAGATCATGGAAATCGCATCCTCGATTTCGCACGCGACCCCCATTCGCTCAAACTGCTCCGCCAAGGCTGCCGCGCAGGAATTGTGCCCTCCTCCGGTATTAGCCGACAAGATCAGTACTCGCATTCCGTTTTCTCTCCTCTCTCGCAGTCAATCGCCCGTAAAGGGCAATCAAATGCGGTCTGTTATACCGCTGGATCAGAATAAATGGCAGATTACAAAGGACGACCAAGACGGTGAGAAACACCCCTACGTTATTTCTCCAAAACAACCAAATCACGGGGGCTACCATACACAGCACCGCGTGCGTCGCCTCCGCCACGCAGGTCTCGGCAATCAGTCTCCCGACTCGCTCCGCCTTGGGAACTCCTTCAAGCCGTTTTGGAAACATGGTCTTGCAGACGCGGCTCATGTCGGGGAGCTTATCCTTCCACCTGTGAATGCCGATTCTTTCGTAGACCGCGCCTCCTCGTTCCCATGGATACGGGGCGTACGGAAATCGGTCGGCACGAAACCACGTCCGCGGCACCGCTTCTCCGATCACGTGCGCCATCACGCCGCAAAACAGAACGTAAAGCACGCTGAGCAACAACGGCAATTTTACTCTCCCCTTTCAAGATGTTTCCTCACGGCTTGATCGCCGATCCTTCCTTCTTGCGGTCATCACCTTTGGAAAGATTCCATACTGTACCGCATAGCATACGGCAGAAACGCCCATCGCCGCAAACACGTCAAGGATAGAGTGCTGCTTGAGAAACACGGTGGACGCGCTGATCAGGATCGCGGTGACAACAAAGGAAAGCTTCCACCAAATGCCGCGGAGCTTCTTGCTATGTAGCCCCGCAAAAAGGGTCGCATAGGATCCAAGACAGTGAATGGAAGGACAGACGTTGGTGTTGGTATCAAACGCGTAAAGCCCCTTTACGATATCCACCATAAAATTATCCCGCTCGAAGTCGATCGGACGAAGCTGTTGCATATTCGGCCAAGCGATATAAATAACCACCGTCACAGAATAGGAAAGAATAATCGCCCACATCCACTCCCGAAAGGTCTCCACCTCAAAAAAGAACCAGAACGCGCCGAATCCAACGAGAAATACAAACCAATAATAATACGGAATAACAAACCACTCGCAGAATGGGATCAGATCGTCAAGCGCGCAATAAACAGGCACATAGGTGATGTCGAACCACCTTGGAACATGCGCCTCCAGAATCCCGAACACACACCCGTAAAGCACCCAATAGAATGCCATGAGGATATGGTTGTACCTTCTTGACGTCAGATTGTAGAGGCGAAGATCCTTGTAGTAATCCACCGCCGGAGAAATGAGCTCTTTGATCCGCATGCTTCCCTTTCCTCACCGTATGCGCCCGACCAAAATATGAGCGCCAAAAGCCTCTGTCGTATGTCGCATCATTATACCACAATAAAAAGACGGAATCAACCGATTTCATCCTTTTTTTACCATGCGTCCATGTCAAAGATACAAAGTTTACGTTGGCGAAATGTTTTCGACGGATCCTTCCCTTCCCCGATCTTTTTTGCGTTTATGATTCGACAAAGACCTCAAGAGATCCCAACACCATCCTTGTCTGTCCGTGCACGCAGCAGACTTTTGCAAAGCAGGGCGACGAAGGGAGCGACCGCCATTCCCAAAAAGCCAAACGAGCGATAGCCGACATACCCTGCCATAAGGGTCAGAAGCGGATGCAAGCCGAGGCTCTTTCCGACCAGCTTTGGTTCAAGAACCTGATGCAAAACCGACACCGTTCCGTAGAGGATCAGAAGTCCGATCCCAAACCGAACGTTGCGATTGATCAATTCGATCACTGCCCATGGGATCAAAACCGTTCCTACACCCAAAATGGGCAAGAGGTCCACCACGGCAATCAGCGCCGCCAAAAGGAAGGCATACTCTACCCGAAGGATGCAAAATCCGATGAAAAGCTCCAAAAAGGTGAGAAGCAGCAGCCAAAGATAGGCGCGAAGATAGCGAAAGGACACCCGCCTGATGCCCTTTCCCCATGTGGGAATCCGCTCCCGAATCCCTCTCGGCAGAAGTGAAAGAAGGGCGTTTTCAATCCCATGACGGTCCATACAGAAATAAAACCCTGCGATCACCGTCACACCGATGAACAAAAGCACCGACGGCATCCCCGAAATGATCCTTGCCGCCACTCTCGGGATCTCCGCGCTTACCGATTCAATCGCTTCCGTCAGCGCGTTCCCCACCATTTGGTTAAAGCGCGCACGAAAAGCCGCTCCGCTCGACGATCCCGCAAACCGCTCCAAAAGCTTGCCCTTGGAAAGTACCGTTCCCAAATAGTCGTTGTTCCCTGCAAAAATCGCCCCTGACAGATCGCCTCTTTCCAGCAAGCGCGTGAGCAGCTCCTGCAGCTCCCGAAGCAATCGGCTCACGGATGCTCCGATTAGAAGCACCGTCAGGCACAAAACCGCCGTAAAGAGCAGAATGGAGCAGATCTTTTTGGAACAGTGCAACCGCCGCGCGATCCGCTCCGCAGAAGGTGTAATGAAGAGAGACAGCACCCATGCAAGAACGAATGGGAGCAGATAGACGAGCACCCGTCCCAAAAGCCAGATTAACGCACCTGCGGCAGTCACGCAAACGGCAATCGACGCCCACCGATTCCAGTCAATTCTGCTCACGATTCGCCCTCCCTTTCAATATAATCAGTATTATCTTATCCGTCCCAATTGCAAATTATTTCTCTTTTTGGGGGAAATCCTTGACAAGGACGCGTTTTTTTGTTACAATAAATTGATTTTTCAGAAGGAGTTTATTATGGGAAGAAGTTCAAAAATTCAAGAAGCACAAGAGGCACGCGAGCGCAAGCTTCAACGCGAGCTGGAGGCAAAAAGACAGCAGGAGCGACAGAATCAGATCATTCGCAGAACGCTGATCGCGGTTCTGGCGGTCATTCTGCTCATCACCGGTGTCACCATTGGTGTCAGAAGCTGTAAAAATGCTCAAGCAAAGAAACTCAGTGCCAAAGAATACGTCTCGATGTCCGTAACCTACACCAATAAATCCGGACAATTTTGCGAGGGCAAGATCGTTATGCAGTTGTATTCCGATATCGCCCCCATTACCGTTGCAAACTTCCAGAAGCTCGTATCCGAGGGGTTTTATGATGGACTGACCTTCCACAGAATTATGTCGGGCTTCATGATCCAGGGCGGTGACCCGAAGGGAAACGGAACGGGAGGCTCCACGCCCATCAAAGGTGAGTTTTTGGCAAACGGCGTTTCAAATTCCCTGTCGCACAAAAGAGGCGTGGTTTCCATGGCTCGACGCGGTGACAGCATGAATTCCGGCTCCTGCCAATTCTTCATTGTACACGAGGACAGCACACGCCTGGACGGTCAGTACGCCGCATTCGGCGAGGTCATCAGCGGCATGGAGATCGTGGATGAGATTGCAGAAACGGAAGTTAAATACAACGGAGACGAAAAATCCTCTCCCGTCAATCCCGTCACCATCGTGAAAGCGGAGCTTTTGGACTCCTACGAATAACCTATAAGAGTGAATCAAGAACAAATGCGCTTGATTCACTCTCTCTTTTTCAAAATAATACACGAAAGTTCTTGAAACTTGGGAAATTCTATGTTATAATAAAAGATGTAAACAGTTTTCACGAAGAAAGGATCGCTTAACATGAAAACATCCGAACTGAAGGCCGCCCTGCTTGGCGGACAATTTGACGCTCGTTTGACTTATATCTACGGTGCTGCCGCGCTGGAAGCGCAGAAGGCGCGCTATGCATCCGCTGTGGAGGAGTTTGAAAAGCTCTACGGAACCGATTGCGACGCTGCGCTCTACTCGGTTGCAGGCAGAAGTGAGCTGTCCGGAAACCACACCGACCACAATTTCGGTTGCGTGGTTGCCGCATCCATTGACCTTGATATCATCGCAGTCGCCGCTCCCAATGCCGACAATATCATCCGCGTCAAGAGCGAGGGCTTTCCCGAGGACGTGGTGGATCTCTCCACCTTCAAAACGCCCAATCCAGATCGCTTCGGTCGTTCCGACGCCCTGATCGCGGGAATGGCTGCAGGCTTTGTCAAGGACGGCTACAAGATCGGCGGATTCAACGCATACACCACCTCCAACGTGCTCAAGGGCTCCGGAATCTCCTCCTCGGCTGCGTTTGAGGACATGATCGGAAACATTCTCAATCACATCTACAACGACGGAAACGTGGACAACGTTGAGATCGCAAAGCTGGCACAGTACTCCGAGAATCAGTTCTTCGGCAAGCCCTGCGGTCTGATGGACCAGATGGCGTGCGGCGTTGGCGGAATCATCGCCATTGACTTTGCAGATCCCTCTGCCCCCATCATTGAGAAGGTAAACTTTGATATCACCGCCGCAGGATACAACCTCTGCATCGTGAACACCGGCGGAAACCACGCAGACCTGACCGACGACTACGCATCTGTTCCTGCAGAAATGAAGGCGGTTGCCGCGGCGTTTGGCAAGAAGGTTCTGCGCGAGGTAAACGAGGATGAGCTGATCGCAAAGATCCCTGAGCTTCGTGAAACGGTTGGAGATCGCGCCATCATGCGCGCGCTTCACTTCTTTGCAGAAAACAAGCGCGTAGCTCTTCAGAAGGAAGCACTGACGGCGGGAGATCTGGATAAGTTCTTTGAGAACGTGATCGCATCCGGACGATCCTCCTTCTGCTACCTGCAGAACGTCTATACATCCAAGAATCTGACCGAGCAGGGGCTCTCCCTCGCTCTGTGCCTGTCTGAGCGCGTTCTCTCGGGCAAGCGCGCGGCATGGCGCGTACACGGTGGCGGATTTGCCGGAACCATCCAAGCGTTCGTTCCCACCGAGTGGGTCGAGTCCTTCCGCACCACCATGGACCAAGCATTCGGCGAAGGCCGTTGCATGGTATTGCGGATTCGCCCCGTTGGAGCAGTCAAGATTTAATCAAAAAACATCATGGGGAAGGCGCACTCGCTCTTCCCCATTTTGACTCATAGGAGGTTCCATTTGAAATTCTTTCGATTTTCTCCAAAAATCAACGTCAATCCCAAGGCCGCTCGCCGTATGCTGATCCTGTTTGCCAACACGCTTGGCTTTGCAACATTGTATTACGTCCTTCCGGTGCTCGGCTTTTTCTATATGCCTCACGTCTATCTCATCGGCGGCGGGGCTTTAGCGATCTGGTACATCCTCTACAATCGGGGATTCAGCCTCAAGGGAAAAACGCCCGATATGCTCGCGGACACGCTCTCCCTTGAAGAGCGGCAGGAGCTGATCCGCGTGAGCGAGGAACGCTTTGAAAAGACGCGCTGGGTGCTTTTGATCCTGCTTCCCCTTTTGCTCGTGTTCCTCATTGACACGATCTATCTCTTCATGATTCCGGAGGGACTGTTCTCATGACGGGGATCCACGCCTATTCTCTCTATTCGGGGTCTGCGGGAAACGCCTTTCTTTTGGATGCAAACGGCGTTTGTATTCTGATTGACGCCGGAAAGAACGCAAAATCTCTCTGCGCGGCGATCCGCGCGTGTGGACACGAGCCGGAGGAGATTTCTGCGGTCTTCGTCACGCACGAGCATTCCGACCACATCAAGGCACTCCCCGTCTTCCTCAAGAAGCATCCCATTCCCGTGCACCTGCCCTTGGCTTGCGCCTACAAGCTGGCGTGCGAGCCGTCGGCGGAGCCCCATCTTTTGCCCCACCCTCCCATTCATACCGAGGAGATAAAGGGCGTTCGCATTTCCTCCTTCCCCACGCCACACGACAGTCGGGGATCGGTCGGATATCGCATTGAGATCCCCACGCAAAGTGGCATTTACCGCATTGGATACGCGACAGACATCGGTCACGTAACTGCTACTGTGGAGGAAAACCTGATGGGCTGCAACGCGGTCGTGCTGGAAAGCAATCACGACCCCGAGATGCTCATGGACGGGCCTTACCCCTATGACTTGAAGCTTCGGATTTCCTCCAAGCGCGGACATCTTTGCAACGCGGACAGCGCGTGTCTTGCCGCGCGTCTTTGCGAAAACGGCACCAAAAGCATTATGCTGGCGCATCTGAGTCAGGAGAACAACACCCCCGACACGGCGTACAGCGAACATCTCGGACAGCTCGCGCGGGACGGAATCCACATCAACGTAGCCGCCCCCGACACCGTCGTAGAAATGGAATTGGAGGACAACGCATCATGCTGAACGTCACGGTCATTACCGTTGGAAATCTGAAGGAATCCTATCTGCGCGAGGCCGCCGCAGAGTATGAAAAGCGGCTGGGCGCGTTTTGTAAGCTGGATTTGATTCAGCTCAAGGAAACCAAGCTCCCTGACTCCCCTACTGACGCGCAGATCTCCTCTGCGCTCTCAAGCGAGGGCAAGCAGATCCTTGCGGCAATGCCATCGCGCGCTTACCGCATCGCCATGTGCGTGGAGGGCACGCAGCTCTCCTCCGAGCAGCTCGCTCAGAAGCTGGAGGAGGTGTCACAGACGCACGGCACGGTCTGCCTTGTCATCGGTTCCTCCTTTGGCATCGCCCCCGAGGTCAAAGCCGCCTGCGACTACCGCCTGTCGGTCTCCAAGCTCACCTTCCCCCACCAGCTCATGCGCGTGTTGCTTCTGGAAACGCTTTACCGCTCGCTGGGCATCACCAAGGGAACGAAATACCACAAATAAATTTGAGAAAGCCCATCAACGGGGGAACACAGATATGCTTTTGCTATTCTCAGACAACGCACAATTTGGCGCGCAGCTTGCCTACTCTTTGCGGCAAGCGGGGATCGCCGTTTCCTCGAACGATCCCGATTTTGCGGAATCGATTTGCGAGAAGATTGATTTTTGCGGCGTCATTCTGGACGGAAGACGCAAATCGCGCGAGTTTGCAGAGCTGTCGCAAAGACTCTTTCTCACCTACCCCGATCTTCCCATTGCATTTTTGACCGAAGCGACGCCGTCGGTCTTCCCTTGTGCGTCCCGTATCCTTTTCTCAAGGGACGGGGATGAGCTTTTTGATTCGGTCCTGTCGTTTTGCCGCGACTGCATGGGAGAGGAAAATTACGCGACCTTTGCACTTCAACACTCGCAGGAGCGCGCAGCCTTTACCTATCTCGGCTATCCGATGTCCCTGTCTGACTACGAATACCGCCTGCTGCTCTGCCTGTTTCGGCACGCGCCAAAGGTCGTGAGCGCAGACGAGCTGCTCTCCTCCGCCTTTCCAAACGCGCACACACCGCAAGGAACGCTGTCCACCATGGTCAAGCGGATCAACGACGCCGCGAAAAGCATATCGGGGCTTCGGCTGGTGCAAGCGGTTTACGGAAAGGGCTACCGTCTGTGCGACGGGATCGTGCGCGCAAAGGCGATCACCAAGTAAACGCCAACAAGGAGTACACCATGACGCAATCACAGAAAAAAGAGCGTATCTTAAAAATTGCAGAAAAGCTCGCCGAGATCTACCCCGACGCCCTATGCGCGCTGGAATGGGGGGGCGAGCCATGGAAGTTGCTCATTATGGGGCGGCTCTCCGCGCAATGCACCGACGCGCGCGTCAACATCGTCTGTCGGGAGCTGTTTGCACGCTTTCCGACCCCTTCGGCGCTTGCCCGGGGGGAGCTTTCCGAGATTGAGGCGATCGTGCGTCCGTGTGGTTTGTACCGCGTGAAGGCGCAGAACATCAAGGACGCCTGTGCGATGCTGGTCGAGGACTTTGGCGGCGTGATCCCCGACACCATGGAGGATCTGCTGAAGTTCCCCGGTGTGGGACGCAAGGTAGCAAACCTGCTCCTTGGCGATCTCTACCACAAGGGCGGAACGGTGGCTGACACCCATTGCATCCGCATCTGCGGCAGACTTGGCATGTACCCCGAAGGGCAGAAGGACCCCGTCAAGGTGGAGCGTCTCATGGATACGCTTCTTCCCATGCCCCTGCGGTGTGATTTCTGCCACCGCATCGTGCAATTCGGCAGAGACACCTGCTCGGCGCGTGCGCCAAAATGCAACGAATGTCCTCTGCACGATCTTTGCGAGCATGCAAGACGGATCGATCAAAAATAAAAGAAGGGGGCTCCGATGCAGATTGCATCGGACCTCTTTTTGCATAAAAATCTGCCGCAAATGATTGCTCATTTGCGGCAGACAAATTAGATCAGGTTAAAAGAGTTTTTTAATTACTCTTCGTCTCTGCGCTTAGCGAAGCAAGCAGCACCTGCGATAACGGTAGCAAAGAGAATGCCAGCCGCGCCGGTTACAACACCGCCGCAACCCTTCTTCTTCTCGCCATCATCGTCTGCAGCAGGGGTGGTGGTAACCTTAGGAGTGGTGGTAGCTGCGTCATCGGTTCCGTCGTCTTCTTCCTCGGGAACGTAGTCACCGGTGTAATCGGGCTTCACTGCGTTCTCATCAGCCGTGAAGAGACAAGCGTTACCAAGTCCAACTCCACTGTAGCCGTGGGAGGTTGCAGTCTCGGGCAGGATCACGTCGATCAGCAGGAGCTTGACGCCCTCAACGTTGACGTTGAACTCACCTGTGACGTAACCCTTGACCAGCTCGGAAGCTGCGAGCAGCTCGTAGTGCTCACCGTCGCCGGTCTTGTCACCGTAGATATATACGTATACACCTGCGGAGGTCAGTCTGCTTCCCCATTTATCAGAACCGGAAACCAATCCAACATACGCATAGAAGGTGTCAGCACCTGCCTCGGTGTACTCTCTGATGTCGTAAATAGTCCAGGAGTCGGTACGGCCGATAACGGGCTGCTTGGGGTTCTTAGGATGCATACTGATTCCTTTTTCAACCTCATGCTCCATTCCCTCAGCGCCGAAAAGGAAGCCGGTACCGGGCTTACCGTAAGTACCGTCGATGGTGGTGGGCTGACCCTGAGCATAAGAGCTGTTAGGAGTATTGGATGCCTCAAGATAGGTCATGTCGGACAGATAGTACTTGGTGTTGCTGCCAGCCATCCATGCGCCGTAGGGCTTACCAAACCAGTTTGCCTCGTCTGATTCGGGAGGAAGAATTTCGCTGTATGCATCTTCCTGTGCAGGATCAGTGGTAGGACGAGCGGGAATGGAAGGAGCGGTGATGACCTTAACCTCCTCAGACTGAGTGATCTCAAGATCTGCGAAGTAAACGGACGCCATTGCGGTATTACCAACCTGATTCTTGGTGGTCGTTGCTTCCTCACCCTCGCCCTCGGTCACGGTCTCGTAGATACCGTGCTTGGTCTTGATACCGATCTTGATGTGCGTGTAACCCTCCAGATCTGCCTCATTTACAGACAGAACCACAGAGCTGCCCTTACCGGAAAGGCTCGCCTCAATGGTGTAGGTAACAATATCTTCTTCTCTTTCGTTCTTCAAGGTGTTTCCATTTTCATCCTTTTCGGTCTCACTCCATACGATCTTACCGTCAACGGTAGCACCGAGATCCAGGTAAACAACGATCGGAATCAGCTCTCCCTCATTGAGAGTCGCGGGATCAACGTCAATCTTGCCCTCCTCGTCAGCCATATCGTACTGTACGAGGTATACGGTGGTCTTGAAGCTGGTGATCTTAAAATCATCAATGCTGTACACGGTAGAGGGCGCATATTTGATTGCACTGTGCATACCGACACCGTAGGGGTGTGCGACACCGTCTTCGTCGGTGTAACCTTCAGTTGCTGCCTTCGTGTTGTAGAAGGTTTCCTCTGCATCGTTGTACCAAACCGAGTTTACGGCGTTGTCCTTCTGGTTCCAGCCGCAGTGGAAGAGTCTGTCGCCCTGTGCGGGATAGGGGTAGGGGTACTTACCCAGGGAGTTCGTGATGACGTCAGATTCCTCTGCAGAAACCGCGAACGTTGCGCTCATTGCGAAGAGCATAAATGCGACCAACGCAAGAGACAATACCTTGACGAGCTTCTTGTTCATGTTTTTTCTCCTTTTTTATGTAAATTTTTTTAGGATTCTTTCATCGATGCAACCATTGCGAGCATTTCGTTAATCTTGGGAGTCAACTGGCTTCTGTAGGTCTGAGCAAAGTCAACAACACCGTATTTGGGAGTTTCTACGAATACCTCGTTATCCAAATGGTAACGAATGGTTGCATGCCAGGTAACGTCAGCCAGGTCAAACACGCGGTGCGCACGGATGATCTCCAGCATCTCGATGGATTCCTTGTCTCTGAGGATGGAGTACTTCAGAACCTTGTCATAGTATGCAGGGAATACATACTGAGAGGAGCCGGAAGCAAGAGCCTCCAGGATCACGCTTGCGCGGTCAATGTCGGTGCAGGTCTTGGGAACCACGTGCAGCCATGCATCAACAACACGGGAGTAGTAATCCGTCTGCTCGGTGTTCAGCTTGGGATAAGGAACCACGCCGTAATCGAAGGTCTCAACGTTACGCAGAAGCATCAGCTTACCAACGACGTTGCTCTGGAAGAGCGCAGCTTGGGAGGTAAAGGGATCTACCCAGGGGCTATCGTCAGTTCCGCGGTTGTATTCCATCTTCAGGTTACCGTTGTCCATGAGGGTTCTCATAGCATCAGTGAGCGAGATGATGTTCTGGTTCTTGTCGATGTCAAACTTCAGAGAAGTCTTTGCTGCATTGGTCGTGATCAGCTTCTGTCCGCATCCAAGCCAGAAGGAAACGCCCGTGTAGTCGGTACAACCGATCATTCCCACGACAGAGGTATTACCCTCGCTGTCGGTCTTGGTGCCGTCGACGATCATCTGGAACATCTTTTCGTACGTCCACTCGCCGCTATTTACCAGATCGTAAGGATTTTCCATGCCCTCGTCCTCAATCATCTTCTTGTTGAAGGCGATGCACGCAGATCTCTCAAAGGTGTAAATGGACTCATCGCTGTAAGCGAAGAGAGAAACACCGTCAATGGTCAGAGCGTCGTTCACGTCTCTGAGGTAGTAATCCTTGGACATGTCAATATACTTCAGATCCTTGGGCGTGCAGATCATGCTCTCCGAGATTGCGGTGTACGCATCACGGTTAATGAGCATGATCAGATCCCAACCCTCGGTGGGAGCCAACGCCTCGTTTCTGAGCTTTTCAAAGCAGGTCGAATAATTCTTTTCGGTGTGACCGTCCAGAACGATGTTAAAACGGGACTCGATGATTCTGTTTCTCTTGTAAACAGCAGCATCAACGGGATCCGCCGTCTCTTCCTTGATGTCAAACCGAGTGTAAGTGCCCTCTTGGGATTCCACACTCAATACCTTGAAGGTTTGATTTCCGAAATCAAACTTGCCAAGATCGTCGAGGTATTCTCCGGAATAATCATCCGACTCCCCTTCGCCTTTATCCTTCTTACAAGCAACCATTGCAGGAAGAACGCAAGCGAGCGCCAATAGAAGCAACAGCAATCTGATCGGCAATTTCTTAAGATTCATGTTTTTTCCTCCTTTTTTCGTTTGATTGTCATTCGGCATTGTGCAGGTGCCTTCGATGACTCCGGAAGATGCTTGCGCTCCCCTTTGACAGGTGAAACACAAACGGAGTATCCGAAAACGCCTTCTCAATACCGTTAAATCCAAGCTTAGATCAACCAACGGTTGGAAAACACCAAACGTCTGTCAGAACGCCTGACACACGAAGGGCTCCTCCGTCAGCTCCTCCATCACCCCGTCAAAGCCGGGGCAAGTGCAGTTTTCCATATGAATCGTTCCGTCCTCGGTCCACTTGCGGATCAGGCAAGAGCCGTGAAGGTTTTCCACCGTCACGTTCTTGAGCGTCACCTTATCGTAGTTTCCAAGGTGGAGGAATGCACGTTCCGCGCCGTCAGCAAAGCGAACCTGAATGTTCTCCAGCTTCAGATTGCCCTTTTGGGAAGCATCTCCCCAGAAGGTCAGCGGCAGGCGGATGGAATCTGCCTTGATGTTCCGGAAAACAACGTTGTCCAGCGGCTTGTTTCTCTGCCAGGGCTCGTTTCCGGAGAAGTTGTAGTGCAAGAATCGGTCGGTTCTGCGGAACTCGCAATCGTAGATCACGATATTTCCGGGAACGCCCCTGATCTCGCGGGAAAAGTCAGCATAATAGGTGTATGCGCTGAGCATCGTTCCGCCGGTCACGCCAAACACGCTCGGCGCGCAGTTTTTCTTGTCCTCAAGAGAAAGTGCGCCACGGAAACGGTAGTTGGGAGGGCCGTAGAACAGACAATCGTGTGCAACCACGTTGGTACCGCCAAAGCGCATACCGCTGCACGCGGTATTGATCTTGCAATGGCTCACCTCGACGTTCAGATTGTCGATTCCCGCAACACAGTCGTCGCCGGTCTGAAAATCGCAGTTCTGAATGACCACGTTGGTGCAAGAGGTGATGTGGATTCCGTCGTGGCCTGCGAGGACCGTCACGCCCTCAGCGCGGATGTTGTTGCAGCAAAAGAGCGCGTGCGCCCAGTTTGCGCTGTTGCGGATCTGATAACCCTTGAGAAGCACGTTCTCGCAACGATGCATATTGACGGCGTGAGGTCCGCGATAGCGTTCCTCTCCCCTCTCATCGTAGCAATCTCTGCCGTCGATCCATGATCCTGCCTCGCCGATGATCGCAATGTTGGTCGCGTCAACCGCTTTGATCACACCGCGGTTCCAACGGCTCATGGGCTTCATCATAAAATCGTAGTTCTTTCGAACGTGCATGGGTTCCCAGATCGCATCGGTGCAATCCTCTGCGGCAACCGACTCAATGTCGGTCTCTGCCACGTAGGCGTACACCTCGGGATCTCGGCTTGCAATCAAATGCGCGTTTTCAAGCAAGTGCAGCGTCACGCCGCTTCTCAGTCGAATCGTACCAACGTCATAGTCACCGGCGGGAATCGAAACCTCTCCCCCACCGAGCTCAAACATCCGATCAATCGCGCCTTGAATCGTCGCGGTCCAATCACCGCCCGACGTGCGGCATTCCGTAATACAAATTTTGTTCATTTTGCTTTACCTTGTTATTTGAAAAATCGCGTGAATCGCAACACGTCCCTTGAAAAAGGACATCAGTTGTACCTCGTGTAAGATCCCGCAGGAATCTTGGGGTTGTTCACGTGCTCGGCCGACTGCACGAAGGTAATCGATTTTGTACCCTGCAGCGCATTGTAGTACGCAGCAACACCGATGGGTGTGGTAGTATAGTCGATGAGTCCCGCTCTGCTGATGGTCGTGGGGCACGTCACACGCGCCGCAAAGTTCACCGAATCAAAATAATTGAGATTCGCAGTGTACTCAGGGAGCCAACCCTCCAGACGTCCAACACTTCTTCCGCTCACGTCACACAACCAAACGATGTGCACCGAAAGCTTCGTCACGCCGGGCTCAAGCGCCGCCACAGAGGTTGCCTGGAAGCCACCCATGCTGCCGCCCGAAAGCTCGATGTCACGACCGTTCCACTCGGGAAGAGTCTTGGCATAGCGAAGCGCCTGCACGTTTCGCAAAATCATATTCCGAAAATAGGAAGTAGAGGGATCCGCATAGTCATCGGCAGAAAAACCGAACTGACCCAGCGACGCCTTCAGTTCCTCGTAATAGCTGTCCGGCTGACCGTTTTCCATGCTGTGCGCGTTCACCGCAAAGGTAATGTATGCAGAGCTACCCGTCGGTATGGAGGGCTTTCCCATGGAAGCATTATAGCCGGAGAAGGAAAGTCTGATCTTCAAACTTCCCGGATTCGCATTCTTGGGCACCACAAGATACCCCGTCACAGGCGCATCTGCCTGGTGCGTGCGGATCTTAATGCTGTACGTTTCAAATGTTTCAGTCGACTTGACCAATGTTTTTTCGATCGCCTCGGGCTGATACTGATCCAAAACGTTCAGCTGATTCTGCCAAAATTCATCAAAATCGGCAGGGCAAGCCACACCGGTGGTAATCTGATCGAATCCGGCAAACGCGCCGCCAACGAAGGGCGTTACGTTCGACAGCTCATTTCCCTCATGATCCACAGCCTTCACGGTCACGCGGATCGCGCCGGGCTTGTTCATGGTAAATTTGAGCGTCATTCTTCCGTTATCTCCCTTTTTCGAGCCGGACCAGGTCTGTCCGTCATCCGCCTCGGCATTCCAAACAAATCTGGAACAAGGGTAGGTCACCGAGGTGTTGCCCGAATCGGTCAAGCGGATGTCAAAGATCATCTCCTCGCCCACTTCATAAGACAGTGCGTCCATCCGCGTTTTTCCAAGAATGTATGCATTCTTTTGGAGCGCGAGCTCGGGGTAAGGGGTATCGTTTGACGGCTTTTTGGTGGTGGTCTGATCGGGCTCAGACTCGGAGACCGAAGTCTCCGAGTCATCCGAGCTATCCGCGCTATCCCCCATGTCGAGCAGGTCACAGCCTGCGAGCATGGACGTCAGCACGCCAATCAGAATCAACCACAAAACGAGAGTTCGCTTGAGTTTCTTCATAGATTAATTGTAAAGTCCCAAATCCTTTAAGTTCAGGGTATGGTAATCCATCGCGTGTCCGGTTGCACTTGCAGTGAGCACGTCCTCATTGGAAAGAGTGACCACGGAGATCATCATTGTTTCATAGATTTTCTTCATCTTCATTCACCATTCCTTTCTCACGCAGCTTCCGCAGCGGGATCGTAGTTGATCACGCGGGTATCGTCATAAGTACGAACACCGTCTACCTCGTGGAAGGATCTGACGACGAAGGTCACAAGACCGCCGTCTGCCTGAATGCCCTCGATTGCAACGGTAAAGAGGTACTTGTAGTTTGCATCCATATCCGAAGCCTTTACGGTTTCGCCGTTAGCCTCAACGGAGGTGTAAACCGTGTTGGTAGCAGCCTTATCTGCATTGTTGATCGACTTCACCGTCGTGCCGTCCGCACGGATTGCAACGATATCAAGTCCAACGTTCTCGTATGCGGGGAGACTCTCGTCAGCCTTGAGCAAGCCGATCAGACGAATGGCAGTAGCGTCAGCCGTATTCTGATAACCGTATGCATAGGTTGCAGCGCTTGCAGAAACGCCTTCCGTATCCTCTGCATAGAATCTCGCAACGCCCATAGGCAGGGGCTTGGTAGCAGTCGTTGCAACGAAGGTTTCGCTCAGGTCAAAGAACTTGTCTCCGGCCTTATTGTAGAACTTCAGATCAGACTTCATAGTCGTGCCGAACATATCCGCAATATAAGCATTATTAATGCTCCACGTTCTGTCCGTGGGGGTACCGCTGACCGGTGCTGTTCCAACCGTGCCGGTCACCAAAGCCTTGTGGTTGGTATCAATGGCCTTCACGCTACCAGCCACATTGGTCTGAGTGAATATTCCTGCGGTATTCAGCCAGCCAAGCACCGCACCGTTGTTACCAGCAGATGCACCGCTCGGGCCGCTCATATAACAACTAACAAGCACATCGGTAACTGTGATTTTAGAAGCGACGCCGCTCATGTTTTCTCCAACAAGTCCGCCAACTTTGGTTACAATACCACCAGTAGATTCGAGAGCGCCATAAAATGCCGAATTCTGAACGGTCAACACACCGGGGCGAGGAGCACTCGCGCTTCCGTCACCGATTAAGCCTACACAGCCGCCTGCTCGAGTTCCGTCCCATGCGGTATTAGCATAAGAAGCCGTAACAGTTCCATCAAACACACAACCGTCAACCACGGTATCGGTGCCGTTGCCACCGGCGCGCTCACGGATCTGGCCAAAGAATCCGCCAACAACGCGGTTACCTGCAACCGTAGCAGAAATCACCGAATTTGCAACAGTGAGTTTCTTATCCATCTGCCAGCCGAAGATTCCGCCGACGATCGTGGAACTACTAGAGATGCTACTACGGACGATGCAGTTGGAAATCGTCATCTCGTCCGAACGAGAAATACCTGCAATTCCACCCGCATAAGTACCGGTTGCACTCACGTCAATGTCCAAATCCAAATTATCAAACAGAACCTTTCCAGCAACGTCTCCGCTCTTGCCGTTGATCTGAGCAAACATTCCACCGGTCGGAGTACCACCGGACACGGACGAGTTTTTAACAGTCAGATTTTTAACGCCGGTAACGAAGGTGCTCACAGGAACCAGATAATTTGCAAACAATGCCTGGTAGTTACCCGTGGAAGTAGACTTGATTCCGCTCAAGGTATGTCCGTTTCCATCGATCATGCCCGAAAAAACGGTGGAAGTTTTTCCCTGCAACGGCCATGTCTCACCGGTGACATCAATATCAGCCATGATATTGATGGTCTTTCCGGAGAAGGTGTTTCCGCCTGCAATCGCAGTTGCAAACGCGAGCAGATCAGCCTTGGTGGTCACATAGAGCTGATCGCCTTCCGTGCTCCAGGTGTCCTCTGCGCTTGTGGAGAAGATGGTCATGGGAACGAACGTGAGCATCAATCCCATAACCAGAAGGGTCGCAATGAGTTTACGTTTCATGATTATACCTCTCTTTTCATGATTTTTTTCGAACCTGATCGCGACAAAAGTGCATACTCATTCCTCGCATCAGATATTCTATTATATTATACCACATCATCCTTTTTGTGTCAACCATTTCCTGCTTATCTTTATTTACAAAAAGCGTCACCCCCTTTTATGCAATCTGCCAACTTCCCGCTCCTTTTTACCCCTTTTTTTGCAGTATCGACGGACTTTTGTGACAAATTGTCCCACCGAAAAAGCACACAAAAGATAACAAAAAAGCAAGAAAAGATACCACCCGAGAAGGCATCTCCAAAAGCCTCCGGTTCTCAAAAAATCCCTGAAAAGCAGAAGAAAAAGACGATTTTATACACAAAATCCCCACGTAAAAAGCAAAGAAAACAGCGACCCCCTGTATGAACAAATTTGCCACAAAGGCGGCAAGAAATTTGCCGCCTTCGCTGCAAATTGAGGAGTTTTTCTTGCTCGCACCGCGAGCATTTTGCGAGCAAAAACGAAAAACATCCCCGTCAGTTCCAACTTCGTTGGATCAGACCGTTGCGAATGGGTGTCGCCGAGGCGAGACCGGCGGGGGATAAGGAACCAACAAAAAAGACCACCGATTGGTGGTCTTTTTGTTGAGTTGCCCCAACAATTTCGAACTTTTGTCATTCTAATATTCATTATATGTAATCATTTATATCAACTAAATTCATACTATCTGACATATTGATTAAATCTCTCAAGATAGGTATATGCCCCGCACCATAAAGCACGACAATCCTATCATGCTCTTTTGCAACATTCTGCAAATTAGAAAAAATACATAGATTTCTAAAGTACCACTCAGAGAGACACTTTGATTCAAAGTAGTCTCCATTACGATTTTGAGAATTAATATCGAGATACATATTTGCATCATGTGAAACATACTGCCTACTATTAATAAATCTACATTTCTCCTTGATATCGTTAATTTCATCAAGCTTTTGCAAATAATTAAGTCTGGGCAAAATTAGCTGCATATTTTCGGAATTGACCATATCGGCATTCAAAGGAAAAACCTTATCAATTGGATACAAAAAATCCAACCCCGCATTAACAGCAATGCGCGCCCCCAAAGAAAATTGTTCCCGTGAAAATTCTTTTTTCCAAATTCCATCCGATAAGAAAATTTTTTCACCGTATTTTTCTTTATCTAATTCCACGGCAACAGCAGAGGGGGAAAATTTTGATACAGCATATGATAAATCATCAAGCTGTCTTTGTATTGTGTCTGCTGAAAAGTCAATCTTTTCTTCAAAAAAATGAAAAATTCCAAAAAGTAAAATATCAGTCAATTTTCTCACCGTCCTTTTCAGACTTATTATATCACATAACCATAAAATTTTCAATATCTTCTCGCAAAGTCGCAGGTTCAAGTCCAAAAGGTTCAAGGAAAGGTGCAATGGTGAAAGAGGGATGCTTTTTCCCCCTAAAAACACGAAAAGCCCTTGAAAATCAAGGACTTTTGTGTTAGGGTGCAAAATTGTTGCACCATTCTGGCTCCCCCTGCTGGGTCAGCGTAGCAAAAAAGTGCCGGTGGCACATTTTTGCAAGCGGTGTCCGATCAAGCGCGAGCATTGAAGCAAGGTTGCGCCTTGCGCACAAGGCGAGACGCGGCTCGGACTGGCGCGAAGCGGAACCAGCGACACGCTGTATGAACAAATTTGCCGCAAAGGCGGCAAAAAAATTGTCGCCTTCGCTGCAAATTGAGGAGTTTTTCTTGCTCGCGCCGCGAGCATTTTGCGAGCAAAAACGAAAAACATCCCCGTCAGTTCCAACTTCGTTGGATCAGACCGTTGCGAATGGGTGGCGTTGGGTCGAGACCGGCGGGGGAAAAGGAGCCAAAACAAAAGCCCGAGGCGATTGCCTCAGGCCTTGTTTTGGCTCCCCCTGCTGGGCTCGAACCAGCGACACCCTGTATGAACAAATTTGCCGCAAAGGCGGCAAAAAAATTGTCGCCTTCGCTGCAAATTGAGGAGTTTTTCTTGCTCGCACCGCGAGCATTTTGCAAGCAAAAACGAAAAACATCCCCGTCAGTTCCAACTTCGTTGGAGCAATCTGTTGCAAATGGGTGGCGTTGGGTCGAGACCGGCGGGGGATAAGGAACCAACAAAAAAGACCACGGATTGGTGGTCTTTTTGTTGGCTCCCCCTGCTGGGCACGAACCAGCGACACCCTGATTAACAGTCAGGTGCTCGTACCGACTGAGCTAAGGAGGAATATTGAAGAAAAAGTTACAAGGGAAACCTATTCAGTTTCCCTTGTAATGTGTCGGCTATGAGCTATCTTTCCGGGCCGTCGCCAGCCAAGTATTTTCGCCACTGCAGCGCTTAACTTCCGTGTTCGGAATGGGAACGGGTGGACCCACTGCGTTAGAATAACCGACTCCCGAACTTTCGTCCGGTTTATTTTCTTTGTGTCAGCGTTGAGCTATCTTTCCGGGCCGTCGCCAGCCAAGTATTTTCGCCACTGCAGCGCTTAACTTCCGTGTTCGGAATGGGAACGGGTGGACCCACTGCGTTAGAAACACTGACTTCTGCATCGAGTTCGGCTTCCGCCTCGCCCGATTATCTAAATACCCAATTCCTTGGGTTGGTGCACCTTCGGGGACTCGAACCCCGGACCCACTGATTAAGAGTCAGTTGCTCTACCAGCTGAGCTAAAGGTGCATCCCATGGTACACTCTTTATGGACGCCTGTTCTTCAGTGCCCATAGAAAATCGAATAAAGGAAATGGAGTTAAAAAGCGAAACCCGAAATTAAAGATTGAACTTTTGGAAGTTCAAGCACTCGGTCTATTAGTATCAGTCAGCTAAATGCATTACTGCACGTACACCTCTGACCTATCAAACTTGTAGTCTGCAAGTGACCTTACCTGATCTAG
>JAZSBE010000052.1:0-13657 GCA_045602215.1 Eubacteriales bacterium
CAAGTGTTTTTTTCTGTTTTTTGAAAAAAATATGAGAAAAGATTCCAATCGTCAGGTTTTCTCAGATCAGACGCCAAACGCCCCTTTGAGGAGACCGAACATCACGCGGTATCCCTCGTCGTTCGGATGCAGTCCGTCGCACAAAAGCGCATCCACGGTAAGGTTGTTTTCCTTGCAATAATCCAAGAACATCTCATACATGCTCAGAACAGGCGCGCCGCGCTCCTCGGCGAGCATCTTGTATCCGTTGTTGACGTCATCCATGTGTATAATGCGCCAATAATCCGCGCCATCCTGTTCGTCTTTTTCGGATGCGGGAATGTTGGCAACAAAGACGGTTGGGATCCCCGTATTCGCAAACATTTCGTGCATCCGTCTGAGCTTTTCATGAAAATCCGCGAGATACTCCTCCCTCTCGGGCTTCTTCTCGACCTCCGAGAAATATTTGTGACGGTTATTCGTACCAATGGTACAAATGATGAGATCATCGTCCGCCTCGACCAGCGTGGAAAAATGCTTCATCACAAACTCCACTCTCGTGCCCGTGCATGCCTTGTTGACGACGCGCGCGCCGTATTTCTCCTTCATGTAGTCGCGAAAGAGGGTCGCCCAGCAGTAGCTGTCGGGGCTCTCTGCCCAGCCCTCCACGATCTTCGGTCCGTTCTGGGTCCAGCCGCTTCCTCCCACGCCGTGCGTGATGGAATCTCCGATCAGTTTTATTTTGGGATTCTTTTTCTCGTTTAATACGCGAGCAATCAGCTCTTTTACCTTGTTCGATTCCATAATCAGCCTCCGTATTTTGGGTTATGATTGACGTTCTGCATCCTCAAGCTCCGAGAGAATGCGGGCAAGACCGTCGAGCGACTCCGCCGTCATGATCCGCCCTCTGGCTGCCGCCGCGCCTCTGACGCCATGCACGTACCATGCCATATGCTTTCGCATCTCGGCAACGCCCACGCGCTCGCCCTTTTGTGCAACAATCTCCTTCGCGTGCTCCATTGCCACCGAAAGCCGTTCGTGAACGGTGGGAGCGTGGTAGATCTCTCCCTCCATCGCCGCGCGGATCTCTTCAAAGATCCAAGGATTTCCCTGCGCGCCTCTTGCCACCATCACGCCGTCACACGCCGTCTCCTGCATCATGCGAAGGGCGTCTTCTGCTTTGAAAATATCTCCGTTTCCGATAACAGGGACGCGTACCGCCTCCTTGACCTGTCGGATAATGTCCCAATCGGCACTGGGGGCGTACATCTGCTGGCGCGTTCTGCCGTGGACGCAGATCGCCGCCGCGCCTGCCTGCTCCAGTCTTTTGGCAAGCTCCACCGCGTTGATATGCTCGGCGTCCCAGCCTGCGCGGATCTTGACCGTAATAGGAAGCTTGACTGCCCTCACCATCTCGCGCACGATCGCCTCGGCGCGTTCGGGGTCTTTCATCAGGGCACTGCCCTCTCCGTTGGAGACGATCTTTGCCATGGGGCAGCCCATGTTGACGTCAATGGCAACGGGCGGGATCTCTCCGCACGCGCCGCGATATTCTCCGCTCTCCAGCATCTCTGCCGCCCTTGCCATAAACGCAGGCTCTGCGCCGAAAAGCTGCACCGCCATGGGATATTCCTCGCGCATCACCGCCGCCAAGGGCGCCGTCCGCACGCTCGTCTCGGTCACGGGCTTGCGGCTATTCTGCTCGTAGCAGAGTGCCTTTGCCGACACCATCTCACTCACGGTGTATTCCGCGCCAAAGCGGCGCGCCATCCGTCTGAAGGTGCGGTCGCTCACCCCTGCTAAAGGGGCAAGACAAAGTCCGTGCGCAATCTCCGCGTCCCCGATCAAAAGCTTTGCCATTGCGATCTCCTTTCCGTCCTGATTCCAAAAAATCGTTCGTCACGCGCGGACAACTTCCGCCCGCGCTCTGTTTGTTTCTCTTTTCTTCGTCCTGTCTCTTGAAAAAACGTGTCAACGCGGGTCGAAATTGCCCTCTTGATTTTCGTTGACATTCCCATACCCGTCTGCCATAATAAAATCAGAACCGTAAGAGAAAGGACGTGTATCCGTGAAAACACAGAATCAAATCCTGTTGATCGTCATGGCGGTCGTCTTTGCCATCGCGCTGACGCTCACCATTGCCATTATCTGCATCTCCTCGATTCGGGATCATACCGAGGAACCGGTCTATCCACCCGAGTGGAGCCAGCCCTTCCTCTCAAACGAACCCGTTCTCTCCTCTCTCCCCGCCCCCGAAGAGGACGAGCCAACCGGGACGGTCGATCTTGGCAACGGACTTGCCTTTGAGAGCAACCGCAACGGCACCTGCTCGCTGGTGGGGATCGGCACCTGCACCGAGCAGTTTATCATCATTCCAAAGTACTCCCCCTCGGGAGATCTCGTGATCTCCGTCGCATCGCGCGCCCTTATGGGCTGTGAGAGCGCGACCGCCATTCAGATCCCCGAGAGCGTGACCTCGATCGGATCTATGGCGTTTGCAGACTGCAGAAATCTCGTCTACATCTCGGTGAGTCGGTACAATCCAAGCTATTGCGACGTGGACGGCGTGCTCTACACCGCCGACGGGGAACGACTTCTCCACTACCCTGCCATGCACGCAGGGAGCAGTCTCTATCTGTCCAAAGAGGTCATCGAAATTGCCGACATGGCGTTCTACCGCTGCGCCTATCTCTCCTCCATTCGCTACGAGGGGACGGCGGAGGATTGGCACATGATCGACATCGGCTCAAAAAACTACAGTCTGACCGCCGCCTCCATTGTCTTTTCAGCTCGCGTCGGGGCGTAACTCCTTGATATACGCCATCAATTCGTCAAATCCCCCGTGGGGATAGTCCTCGACACGCTCGCCCTCCTTGGCAATGAGGCAATCGGTCAGAAGAAAGACCTTCATACCGATCAACGCGGCAGGCATATCGTCCGAAATATCGTTGCCCACCATGAGACACTCCTCGGGGGCATAGCCGACGGCGTCGGCAACGTCGCGGTAGTACCCCGCGCTCGGCTTGCAGAATCGGGAATTTTCAAAGGTGGTGACGAGCGCAAATTCACTCTCGTCCAAACCTGCCCAGCGGATGCGGCTGCGAGTTGCCACTGCGGGAAAGGCAGGCTGGGTAGCAAGTGCGACCGCAAATCCGAGCCGCTTCAGCTCTCGAACCGTCTCTGCCGCCTGCGGATTATATCCGCACACGCTCTGCACGTTATCAAATTCCTTGGCATAAAAATCATCAAAGCAGGGGATCGCTTCCTCAACGCGTGCGCCGTAGATCTCGCGCATGACTGCCCAGAAGCGATCCTCGTTTTTCATGCTTCCGTCGTTTCGGATCATCGCGCCCGTCCCCTTCATAATCGAGGCAAAAAGCTCCTGCGCGTCAAATCCGAGGGGCGCGACCTTTTTGGCAAGTCCCCCGAAATACGTCTTCAAAAACACGTTCTGATCCATAGGAAGCAGCGTTCCGTCCAGATCAAACAAAACACAACGAATTGACATACCGTCTCCTTTGTCGGTCTTGCGCGGACAAGACACCGAAATACCCTATCATTATACCATTCCGACGGCACCTTGTCAAGCATTTGCACGCGACCTTCGGCTCTTTTTTAGGCAAAGGACTTGCAAAATGCGCATGGATATGCTATACTTAATTGAAAGTATTTTGCAAATAAGATTCAACAGAGGTACTCCCCATGTACAAGCATTTTGACGCACAGATCGACGCCATTCTTTCAAAAATGACGCTGGACGACAAGATCGGTCAGCTCAATCAGATCTGCTATTCCGCCCGTCCCGAGCGCGTGGAGGGCATCAAGGACATGATCCGTCAAGGACGGGTCGGCTCTCTCATTCTTGCCGAGTCCTCGACCGCTGGAAACGACACGAACTCGGTCATTGACCGCGCGATGCTGGACGAGTATCAGCGCATCGCACTCACCGAAAGTCCCACGGGCATTCCCCTGATCTTCGGGCGTGACGTCATCTACGGTCACCATACGGTCTATCCCATTCCCCTCGCGCAGTCCTGCTCCTTTAACCCCGATCTGATCGAGAAGTGCTGCTCCGAGATCGCGCTGGAGGCGACCGCAGAGGGAATCCATTGGACCTTTTCCCCGATGCTCGACCTCTGCCGCGACCCCCGTTGGGGCAGAATCATTGAGAGCGCGGGGGAAGACCCCTACGTTGCGTCCCGCATCGCCTCTGCCACAGTCAAGGGCTTTCAGGGAGATTTGGGCGACGGCAAGCTTGTCGCCTGCGCCAAGCATTTCATCGGCTACGGCGCGGCTGAGGGTGGAAGAGATTACCACCACACCGAGATCTCCGACTATAGCCTCTACAATTATTATCTCCCCGCCTTCCGCTCGGCAATCGACGCGGGCGTGGGAACGGTGATGTCCTCCTTCAACGACATCAACGGCGAAAATGTAGGCTCGAGCGAATTCTATATGCAGGACGTATTGCGCGATCACCTCGGCTTTGAGGGATTCGTGGTCTCCGACTGGGGAGGGGTCAAGCTTCTCCGCGGTCAGGGAACGGCTCAAAACGACGCCGATTGCGCCGAGCAATGCATCAAGGCGGGCACCGATATGGACATGGTGGAGAGCGCCTACATCAACAGTCTCCGCGATCTGGTCGAGTCGGGGCGCGTATCCGAAGCAACCATTGACCGCGCGGTGAGAAGAATTTTGCGAATCAAGATGGCAAAGGGTCTCTTTGCGCATCCCTATTCCACTCCCCTGCCCTATGACCGCGCCGATCACGTGCGCAGTGCGCGCCGCTTGGCAGGCGAGAGCATGGTGCTCCTCAAAAACGAACGCAACGCCCTGCCCCTCACAAAGGGCAAAACGATCATTCTGGTCGGCCCTATGACCGACGAGCGCAGAAGCCTTTTGGGTAGCTGGACGCTGGACGGTCTCATTGCCGAGACGCCCACCCTGCGCGAGGCGTTCTGCAGTACACTGGGGACTGAAAACGTATTGGATTCCCTCGACGCGGACGCCGACGTGATCGTTCTGGCGCTTGGAGAGAGCAACCAGATGAACGGAGAGGCACGTTGCCTTGCCGACATTTCGCTCCCGGAGGAGCAGAAGGCGCTCGTCCGCGCGGCAAAGGCGACAGGCAAGCGCGTGGTTGGCGTGATGTGCTTCGGTCGCCCCATGGCTCTGGAGGATATTGCAGACGAATTTGACGCCATCCTCTACGCATGGCACGCAGGGTCCGAGACCGCCAACGCGGTGTGCGACATCCTTTTCGGAGACGTCTCCCCCTCGGGCAGACTTTCGGTCTCCTTCCCCAAAAAGACGGGACACATTCCCACCTACTACAACGCATTGCGACCCGGAAAGCGCGTCACCGCCTATTACAACGACATCTGGGAGGGCGCGCGCACGGCGTGCTACATCGACGGCGTAGCAGAGCCGATGTATCCCTTCGGATTTGGATTGACCTATTCGGACTTCTCCTATGGAGAAATTTCGGTGGACAAAGCCGAGCTCTCCCTCGAAGCATTGGAGGCAGGCGAGACCTTCAAGGTGAGCATCCCCGTGACCAACGCAGGCACGCGAACCGCGAAGGAAACGGTTCAGCTTTATGTCGCCGACAGGATCGCATCCATGATGCGCCCCCGCCTGGAGCTCAAGGGCTACGACAAGCGCGAGATCGGCGCAGGCGAGTGCGCAATGGTCACCTTTGAGGTGGGCCGTGGCGAGCTCGGCTTCTATCTCAAGAGCGGCAAGTTCACCCTCGAGCGAGGCGAGTTTGAATTCCTCGTGGGAGAGAATTGCCTGACGAACAGAAAAATCATCGTATCCGTCGTCTGACGGAAAAAAGAGGTCTGACCGATCGGTCAGACCTCTTTTTTTCTTCACATAGACCTCTACTTGCTAAAATAGTATTGAGCGTATCGCTAAGCTGAACGAGAATGCTCGCAAGGAGCGTGATCTCATTTGCGTCGAGGTTACAGGCAATGGCGTTGGCAAGCGCCGTGATCGCGCTCGTCAATTCCAAGAAATTCATATCCCGTCAATGCCCCTCGTGTTCAGCGTCCTCTCGGGTCTTGTGCACCGTCCCTGCGGGATGCTGCGGGGGCGCGTAGAGGGAGTAGAGCTTGAGGGGGCGACTGCCCATATTGACGATGTTGTGCCACGTCCCTGCGGGAATGAGGATCGCGTCGTTTTCGTCCACGCACGCCGTTTCACTTAGATCGCATCGGCTGACCCCCGTGCAGACCTTGCCAAATCCGCTCTCCACGCGGATGAACTGATCGACGTTCGGGTGCATCTCCACCCCGATCTCTCCACCGACGGGGATCGACATCAGCGTGAGCTGCAAATGGCACCCCGTCCAGAGCGTGGTGCGGAAATTTGGATTCATGGTGGCGGCGTGGCGGATGTTGACCACAAAGGGCTGGGGGCCGTAATCGCGGATCTCGGGATGCTCTCCGCCACTGTTGCAAGTTCGCATGATGATACCTCCAAAGTCTTTTTTGTATCAGTCTATGCGCGTGTCACGTATTTGGATAAAGCGTCAGTTTCTCCTCCTCGGGGCGGTAGATGCCGAGCAGGATCTCCCGCGCGTCCTTGTACCCCTCGGCACGGAGCTGCTTTTCCAGCCTGCTCCCGTCTCTGCCTACGCGAGAGAGGTTCTCCCCCATCACACGTCCGTCCATGATGACCTCCACCCCGATGTGCGTCGCGCGTGCGGAGATCTTCAGATCCTCGGGCGTCACGGGTCGGCTTGTCGCCTTTGGCAGGATGGAGAGCTTTCCGTTGTGCTCAAAAATGGCGGTGGCGATCTCGTCAAGATCAAAATACCCCTGCTCGCGGCAGAGCAGCATAAACTCGGAAAGATCGAGCTTTGCCTGCTTGAGATTCGCCCGATAAAGCTTTCCTCGCGAAAACAGAATGGTGGGCGTACCGTTGATATATTTGCGGGTGCGCGGCAGCTTGTGCGCGAGCAAATTGAGCAGAACCGACGAAGCCCCGTAGATGCCGAGCGCGATGAGCGGCCGCTCGGGGCTTTCCGGCTCGGTCGCCAGCTCCGCGCCGATCGATCCGATGGTAATGCCGCTGACGTAGTCGAAAAAATCGAGCTGCGCCACCTGCTTGTGCCCCATGATCTTGGTAATGACGAAGAGCGCCGCCACCGATAGCAGCGCAGTGAGAATAACCCGAATGATTTCCATATGCCCCTCCCTTTTCTTTTTAGTGTGGGGCATCGTCGGGCGGAATATGCGCATAAACGTGACGGAACAAACAAATACTCTTTCTATCAAGATCGGGAGGAAACACGATGGAATCCATTTGGAAGGACGGCGCGCCGCGTCCGCAATTTGATGCGCTTGACGGGAATAAAAGCACAGACGTGCTGATCATTGGGGGCGGGATCGCAGGAATCCTTTGCGCCTACAGGCTCAAAAATGCGGGGGTGGATTGTATGCTCGCGGAGGCAGACAGAATCTGCGGCGGCATCACGGAAAACACCACCGCCAAGATCACCCTCTCACACGGGTTGATCTACGACAAGCTGATCCGCCGCTTTGGCGAGGATCGCGCGCGGCTCTATCTGCAGGCGCAAGAGAGGGCGATCGCGGAGTACGCCCGCCTCTCGGAAACGATCGACTGCGACTTTGAGCCAAAGGACTCCTACGTCTACTCCTTAGACGATCCGAGAAGGATTCAAAAAGAGGTGTCGGCGATTAACCGACTGGGCGGTGAGGCGACCTTCTCCCTCGTCTCCGAGCTTCCCTTCCCCGTTTCGGGCGCGGTACGTGTCAAGGATCAGGCGCAATTTCACCCCTTGAAATTTTTATATACGATCGCCCGCGATCTCCGCATTTTTGAGGACACCAAGGTGTTTCAGCTGATGCCGTATCAGGCAAAAACCAACCGCGGCGTGATTTCTTTCAAGAAGCTGATCGTTGCCACACATTTCCCCATCCTCAACAAGCACGGACTGTATCCGCTGAAGCTCTATCAGCACCGCTCCTACGTGATCGCCCTTGAGGAGGCGCAAAATCCCGACGGGATGTACGTGGGCGCGAGCAACACGGGACTTTCCTTTCGCACGTATGGCGATCTTTTGCTCCTTGGCGGCGGCTCTCACCGCACGGGAAAGCAGGGCGGCGGCTGGCAGGAGCTAGAGGATCTTGCCGAGCGCTACTACAAAAACGCCAAGATCGTCCGTCGATGGGCAACGCAGGATTGCATGACGCTGGACGGCGTTCCCTATATCGGGCAGTATGCCAAAAACACCCCCGACGTATTCGTGGCAACGGGATTTCACAAATGGGGCATGAGCAACGCCATGGTTGCCTCCGAGATTCTGTGCGACCTCGTCCGAGGGAAACGGAATCCCGCCGCCGAGGTCTTCTCCCCAGCGCGCTCGATGTTCTACCCCCAGCTTGCCGTCAACACCTGCGAATCTCTGATCGGGCTTCTCACCCCCACCGCTCCGCGATGCCCCCACCTCGGCTGCGCGCTCAAGTACAACCGTGCCGAGCATTCCTGGGATTGCCCCTGCCACGGCTCGCGCTTTACCGAGCAGGGGGAGTTAATTGACAACCCCGCGACCGATGATAAAAAATAAATATCCCCCCAACGGCTTGCCGATGGGGGGATCTCTTATTTAATGATGGTGATGATGGTGATGGTGGTGATGCCCCGAGGAATGCGCCGCCTCCTCGTGGCAATGCTCCTCGTGGCAGTGCTCGCCCTCGCACTCCAGCTCCAGCGTCGCGTGTCCGATGCCGTGCTCGCGCAGCTCGTCGCGAATCTTGTGCTTGATCTCGTGCGCGTCTGCGTTCGTGACCACGTGCATGGTCGCGTAGTTGCTCTGCCCATCCATACTCCAGACGTGAACGTGATGCACGCCAAGCACGCCGGGGATCTCGCAAATGTGCTCCTCCAGCTCGTGAATCTCGATCCCGTGTGGCGTTTTTTCGAGGAAAAGCTCCAGCACCTCTTTCATGTTTTTGAGGGCATTGACGAGAATAAACGCCGCCACGCCCATTGACATGAGGGGGTCGATGATGGCAAAATCGGTGAACTTCATCACGACAGCGCCAACGAGCACCACGATCCAGCCGAGCACGTCCTCCAGCATATGGAGATTGACCGCCTTTTGATTGAGCGATCCCCCCTCACGCGTAAAGAGGGCGGCAGCGAGGTTGACGCCAACACCGATGACCGCAAACACGATCATACCGTCATAGTTGATCTCGGTGGGGCTGACGATGCGCGCGATGGCGTTGTAGATGACCATAATCGAGCCAAATAACAGGATCAGGGTGGTGATCACGCTCCCGATGACCGAATATCTTGCGTAGCCGTATGTGTATTTCTCATCAGGCTGCTTTTTGCTCTTCTTTTCCAGAAAGAAGGCGACGCCGATGCTCGCCGCGTCCCCGATATCGTGGATCGCGTCCGACACGATCGCAACGCTCCCCGTGAAAATGCCGCCGATAAATTCAAAGATAGAAAACGCCAAATTGAGAAGAAAGGCGATCAGAATGTTCTTTTCGGTTTTCATAATTCCTCCGAATTGACAAAGGTTTATTTTTGTGGTATAATGTATTTGTTACCGAACACATTGTATGGTAATAGTATACTTGAAACCCAACCGAAAATCAACATATTTATTGGGCAAACCGTTCGATACTGAACAATTTTCCGAAATTGTATGGAGGGATAAATGGATAGACGGCAAAAAAAGACAAGAGAATCGATATTCAACGCATTTACCGAGCTTCTGTCTAAGAAACATTATAATCAGATTACGGTTGGAGAAATAATTGAAAAAGCCGACGTTGGCAGAGCAACCTTTTACGCACACTTTGAAACAAAAGACTTTTTGCTGAAGGAGCTTTGCGAGGAGCTGTTTTGCCATATCTTTGATGCAACCGAGGAAGGCGGCGAGAAGCACCGACACATTTTTATTTGTGATGCCCCATCGCCCGTCATACTCCACTTATTACAGCACTTACAAAAAAATGATAATAAGATCCTCGATCTGTTGGCTTGCGAGAACAACGAACTGTTTTTACGATACTTCAAGGAAAACCTGAAGATGCTGATCAAGAATCATCCACATCTTTTTGGTGGGGAAAAGCCAAAAGAGCTTCCCGATGATTATTGGATTAACCATGTTTCGGCTACTTTTGTAGAAACAATCAGGTGGTGGCTTAACAACGGAATGAAGGAAAGCTCTCAAACGCTTTCTGACTATTTTTATACGGCAATATATGGGGAAGAAAAACAAATCCCCTGATATGCTATAATAAAACATCCGATCGGAAGATTTTTTACTCGCCGACCAAAAAAATCCTTTTCTTTTGTAAGATTTTGAGTCTGCTTTGCGACTATATGGGTGAAAGGCCTTTGACAACCGACCAAGGAGGTGTCTGTATGGAAGACGAAAGGATCGTTGCGCTGTACTGGGAACGCAACGAGGACGCAATTCGCGAGAGCGCGCAGAAATACGGAAAATACTGCTATACCGTTGCGTACAATATTCTTCATTCGCGTGAGGATTCGGATGAGTGCGTGAACGATACCTGGAACGGCGCGTGGAACGCGATCCCGCCCGAAAAGCCAAGCATCCTCCGATGCTTTCTCGCCCGCATCACGCGAAACATCGCCATCGACCGCTATCGCCGCGACGGCGCGCAAAAGCGGAGCGCGGAGGTGGAGAGCGCGATCGAGGAATATTGGGCATGCGTCCCGAGTGAGGATGCGTCAATCGAAGACGAGCTTTCGCTGAAGGAGGCGATCAACGGCTTTCTCGAGGGGCTGGACGTCCGCACCCGCGTCATCTTTATGCGTCGGTATTGGTACGCGATGAGCGTCAAAGAGATCGCCGACGGGATGAATCTTTCGGAAGGTCACGTCAGCGTCATCCTACATCGAACCAGAAGCAAATTCAAAGATTATCTTACGAAAGAAGGGATATTTGTATGAAGAAAACGAATTGGTATCGCGCCTTTAGCCTTGCCGACGACAAATACGTTGCCGAGGCGCATCCCGATCGCGTCATCAAGCGAAAACCCAATCGGGTACTCCTCTCCCTCGTTGCCGCTTGCGCGTGCTTTGTGCTCGTTTTTTGCAACCTGTGGCTCTTTATGCCCTTTGACACCACGCCGCCCGACGTATCGCAATATGCGGACAGTGAGTATTACGGGCTGATCCAAAAGCTGAATGTCCTCACCTTTGACTATCCAAAATACAAGAACAACGCGCAAAAGCTGTGGGCAAAGCTGAGAGACTTCTCCTTATTTGGCGCGACGAAGGAAGACGCCGGTATGCCGGAGGACGGCATGATGACAAACGGAGCATCCGAATACAAAGAGATCACCGACAATCAGGTATCGGGGATCATCGAAGCCGACCGAATCAAGCGCAGTGACACGCACATTTACTATCTCGACAACGATGTGCTTCGCATCTACGCGATCGACAAGGAAAACACCGCAGAGGTGGGCAGTTACACCCTCTACGACGGCGGCAAGAGCTATTATCGGGATCAATGGGAATTTTACCTGTCAAGCGACTGCAAGACCGTGACGGTGGTCACACAGTACTACCTGGACGCCAATGGCAAGACCAGCCGCTACGTCAATCTCATCTCGCTTGACGTCAGCGATCCTGCCAACATCGTCAAGAAGGATGAATTCAACATCACGGGCAGCTATATGTCCTCGCGTATGACCGATGGAAATCTTCTGCTCCTGACCGAGTTCGCGGTCTACAAGTATGCGCTTGACTTTGACGATGAGAGCACCTTCCTGCCCCAGATCGACGAAGGAAACGGCGCGTACAGCATTCCCGCCGACGGCATCGTCTCTCCCGAGACGCTCAGCACCTCGCGCTATACCGTCGTGATGAAGCTCGACGCCGACACCCTCGACCTCAAGGGCACCGCCGCGTATCTCTCCTATTCGGAGGACGTCTACGTTTCAAACGATCACGTCTTCCTGACGCACGTCTTCGCGGAAAAGACCGAAAACGGGGATGGCACGATCACGAGAAACTCCATGACCGAGATCTCCTGCCTGACCTACGGCGGCGACAGCTTTGAAAGAAAAGGAAGCGTCACGGTCAGAGGCTACGTCAAGGATCAGTGGAGCATGGACGAGTACGAGGGCGTTCTTCGCGTCTTCACGACCACCAACGCCACAACGATTCAGGAGAGATATGACAGCAACGGTACCGTATCCTCCTCGATCCTTCAAACCGCGACGGGCAACTCCAATGCTAGCCTGTATTGCATTGACCTCTCGACCTTTGAGATCGTGGCATCGGTGATTGATTTTGCACCTCCGCGCGAGGAGATCCAGTCGGTCAGATTCGATGGAGCAACCGCGTACGTCTGCACCTCGATCGAGCTTTCCGACCCCGTCTTCTTCTTTGATCTGTCCGATCTTAACAACGTCACCTACAAGGATACCGGCACGATTGATGGCTTCTCAACCTCTCTGATCAACCTCGGAAACGGCTATCTCCTCGGCATCGGCAGGGGCGACAGCTGGAGCGACTTTAAGGTTGAGGTATACGAGGAAACCGACAGCGGCGTGCATTCGGTATGCGCGTACGAGCTCAAAAGCACGAATTACTCCACCTCGTACAAGTCCTATTACGTCGACCGTCAAAATCAATTGATCGGACTTGGCGTCATCAGCTACTACAACACGGGCAAGGATTATACCTCGAGGAACAGATATATCCTTCTGCATTTTGACGGATATGAGCTGATCGAGCTTCTCAACGTCCCCCTTGCAGGAGACCCCGCCAACCAGCGCGGCGTCTATATCGACGGCTATATGTATCTGTTCGGAGAAAACGATTTTCGGGTGGAAAAGATCTTTGATTGATGGGAAATAAATGACGAGCAATCAAAAAATGGAATGAAAAAAGGGGCGACCACGAACGGTCGCCCCTTGAAATTTGGGGTGCGATAGGAGAATATTACAGCTGAAACAATGAAAAAAGCAAAATAACTGTTACGAAAAGTGAAATTGCTGTCAAAACGGTAAAAAACACAACGCATTTTTTAATTGTGTTAAGATTCTTTGTTTGCTTCAACGAACAATATTCTTGCAATTCCTCATATGATATATCCATGGGAACTACTTTGTAGAATTTATCCCACTTAGTTCCATTCATTTCTTGGCGTTGAGCAACATCTATAGGAAGTGCTTTCTTTCGTTTTAACAACTCTAAGTATTTTTTGTTTTCCTCTTCGGAGCAGTCAACCTCCTTGCATAATCCACTTTCATACTTTAATTGGAGCAAATCCTCATCAAATTTAGATCTCATTTTTCCCTCCTTGTTCTTAAAAAGCCGCAGAGTTCCCTCTGCGGCTTTGATTTTTGCGGTCAAAACCGCGATTTTGGTCGGAATGACAGGATTTGAACTCTGCGAAAAATGCGCAAGCGCATAGAGAAGTTTTCTTGACGGCTCACCGCCGTCATTTTGCAAGCAAAACCGAAAACTCCATCGCATTTTCTCTACCAATCATTTCAGTCATCGCAAACAAGGGGCTAAAGCCCCTCGTTTGCGCTGGTCGGAATGACAGGATTTGAACCTGCGACATCCTGGTCCCAAACAAATCTGCACCGATTTTTTCCTTGATTTACAAGGCTTTTCGGGGCTTTTGTGTCCGAAAACGATGCTT
>JAZSBE010000053.1:0-22429 GCA_045602215.1 Eubacteriales bacterium
GCTTGATTTTCATATACACAGCTTCCCGATCAGATTGCATCCGATGCAGAGCAGAACGCCGAGCAGGGTGGGGATGAGCGCTGAAAGCAGGGTGTATCTCCAGCTCCCCGTCTCCTTTTTGACGGTGATGAGGGTGGTCGAGCAGGGCCAATGAAAGAGGAAAAAGAGAATGAAGCAGACGGCGGTGAGGGGCGTCCAGCCGTTGGAAAGGAAGATCTCTCGCATCTGATCGAGGCTGGAGATCTCGAGAAGGCTTCCCTCGGAAAGATAGCCCATGAGAATGATGGGAATGACCGTCTCGTTGGCGGGAAATCCAAGGATAAAGGCGAGCAGAATGATGCCGTCCAGCCCCATCAGCGCGGCGAGGGGATGGAGAAGGTCCGCCGTGATGTGCAAGAGAGACTGATCCCCGACGCAGACGTTTGCCATGACCCAGATCACGATCCCCGCAGGGATGGCGACCGCCACCGCGCGCCCGAGGACGAACAGGGTGCGGTTTACAAGTGATCGCAGGATCACCCGCCCGAATTGCGGACGGCGGTAGGGGGGGAGCTCAAGGGCAAAGGAGGAGGGGATCCCCTTTAGCAAGGTGCAGGACAGAAGCTTGGTGCAGAGGAAGGTCGCGAGCACGCAGAGGAGAATAGTCGCCGTGAGCAAGAGACTGGTTAGGAAAAATTCTCCCATCCCACGCGCACTTCCGAGGAAGAAGATAGACAGCACCGCGATCAGGGTGGAGAATTTTCCGTTGCAGGGCACGAGCGAGTTGGTGAGGGTCGCCAGCAGACGCTCACGGGGAGAGTCAATGATGCGGCAGCCCGTTACCCCCACCGCGTTGCATCCAAATCCCATGCACATGGTCAGGGCTTGCTTTCCGCAGGCGTGGCATCGCTGAAAGGGGCGGTCAAGGTTATAGGCGATACGGGGCAGATATCCCGAATCCTCGAGAATGGTAAAGAGGGGGAAGAAGATCGCCATAGGGGGAAGCATCACCGACACCACCCAGCCAAGCGTGCGGAACATTCCCAGTACCAAGACGCCGTGCAGCCAGGCAGGCGCGTGGAGCGATTCAAAGAGGAGGGTGAGCTGATCCTGCAGATAGAGGAAGAACGCGGACAGCCAAGCGGAGGGGAGGTTTGACGCGGTGATCGTGAGAAAGAAAATGAAGAGAAGCAAGAGGAGCATCACGGGATATCCCACCCGTCTCCCCGTCAGAATCCGATCCAGCCGTCGGTCAAGGGGGCCGTAGGCGGAGGCGGTGGTCTCACAGACCGCTCTTGCGATAGATTCCGCCTCGGCGACAAGGGCTGTGACGATCCCGTCCTCCGATTCCTCCTTGGAGTAGGGAATGACGTAGGTCGAGGCGGTGGGCGGCGCTTCCGCCTCCAGCCATCTGGCAAGGCGGAGAATGTCCTGCCTCCGATGCGCCGAGATCCCAATGACGGGAACGCCGAGCCGATCCGACAGCGCGTCGAGGTCGAGGCGGATCCCGCGCCGCTTTGCCTCGTCCATGAGGTTGACGCAGACGCGGACGTGCGGCGTGATCTCCAGAATCTGCAATACAAGATTTAAGTTTCGCTCCAGACAGGTCGCGTCGCAGACGATGAGGATCTCGTCAAAGTCTCCCGATCGGATGGCGTCACGGGCGACCGCCTCCTCCGCCGAGTGCGCAAGAAGCGAATAGGTCCCGGGTAGATCGGTGAGCTTGATGGGCGGACTGCTCTTCTTGACGTATCCGCTTGCCAGAGTGACCGTCTTGCCCGGCCAGTTTCCGGTGTGCTGCCTCATGCCCGTGAGAGCGTTGAAGACCGAGCTTTTTCCGACGTTGGGATTGCCCGCGAGCAAAATATGGCGCGCTCTCATGTCAGTTCCTCGCGAAAGACGTGGATCCCTTGGCAGTTCTTTTTGCGAATGGCGATGACCGCGCCGCGAATGAGATAGGCAGAGGGGTCTCCCGCGGGGCTTCTCCCGATGCACTCGATGGGGGTGTTTTCCACCAGCCCAAGATCAAGAAATCTCCGTCTGATGTCTTGTGAAACCTCCAAACGCTCCACGATCACGCGCTCTCCGGGCGGCACAAGGTCCAATGTCAGGCGTATCTTCATGAAGGCAATCCTCCTCGTGGGTTTGTAACCTTGAAAAAACAACGTTCATTGTCAGCATATTGAATTTCACGCGAGGTTGTGACAGGATTTGTCACGTTTCATTTGTCCCGTCGAAGAAAAACTGATGGAAAAGAGAATTTCACGGCGACAAAGGGGAGATACTGTATGATGACGTCGGATTTTTTTGAAAGGGGGAAGCGTATGGTTTTTTCATCCCCCGTCTTTCTGTTTGGCTTTCTTCCCATCGCGCTTTTGCTGTATTTTCTTGCGCCAAAGGCATGGAAAAACGCCGTCCTTCTTGGCGTGAGCCTGATCTTTTACGGCTGGGGCGAGCCGATCTATATTTTTCTGATGCTGGGATCGATCCTCTCGGCGTATCTGTTCGGATTTCCGATCGCCCGACATCGAGTGGCGCATCCCCGACGGGCAAAGGTCTTTTTCCTTCTCTCGGTCGGAGCGAATCTGTCGGCGTTGTTTTTCTTCAAATACTACAACTTTCTCGCCGCCACCCTGCAAGCGCCAACGATCGCGGGCTTGGTGCTCCCCATTGGGATCTCCTTTTACACCTTTCAGATCCTCTCCTACACCATCGACCTCTACCGCGGCGAGATCGACCTGCAGCGCAATTTCGTGGCGTTCGGCACCTACGTCACGCTCTTTCCCCAGCTCGTTGCAGGCCCCATCGTCAAGTACGCCGAGATCGACCGCGCGCTGACCGAGAGAGCGGTGCGCGTCTCGGATTTTTCCTACGGGGTGCGGAGGTTCGTCTCGGGACTTGCCAAAAAGCTTCTTTTGGGAGACGCTTTGGCGGCGGGATTTGAATACTACAAGACCCTTATGGATTTTACCCCCACCACACTCGGCGCGTGGATGGTGGCAATCTCCTATAGCTTGCATCTCTATTTCGATTTTTCGGGCTATTCGGACATGGCGATCGGGCTTGGACGGATTCTCGGATTTCGCTTTCCCGAAAACTTCAATTATCCCTATATTTCCCAAAGCATCGGAGAATTCTGGCGGCGGTGGCATATGACCCTCTCCTCGTGGTTTCGCGACTACGTCTATATTCCGCTCGGGGGAAGTCGGTGCGGAAGATGGAAGCTCTGCCGCAATCTTGCCATCGTGTGGCTGCTCACGGGCGTCTGGCACGGGGCAGGGTGGAATTTCATTCTCTGGGGCGCGTATTTCGGTGTGCTTTTGATTTTGGAGCATCTCTTTCTGCGCCGTGTGCTGGAGCGGATCCCTTCTTTTTTCAGACACGTCTACACGCTTGTTTTGGTGTTCGTCAGCTTTCTGATCTTCTCGACCGAGGATCTCTCCCTTGTCGGGCGTTGCCTTGGCGCGATGGCGGGCGTGGGGACGGTGGGGTTCTCGACGGATACCGTCGCCTATCAATTTCTCCGCGATCTCCCCCTCTTGGCGGCTGCAGGCGTTGGCGCGACCCCCTTGGTCAAAAGGGGGGTACAACGGATCACACAGGGAAGGGGGGCGGTCCTGCTACCCGTAGCATCGGCGCTTCTTTTGCTCCTTTGCACCGCCTATCTCGTGAACTCCACCTACAGTCCCTTTGCGTATTTCAATTTCTGAGGAGGCAGATATGAAGCGTTTGGATCAACTCACCGTCGCGCTTTTTCTTTTCGTGACCTTCGGGCTTGCCGCCCTCTTCTGGGTTCTCCCCGATCGCGCCTTCTCAAGAGAGGAGAACCGATCCCTGCAGACCTCTCCCGCGCTCTCGCTTGAAAATCTGGCGTCGGGGAAGCTTTTGCAGGACGTCAACGCCTATTTTTCGGATCAGTTTCCTTTTCGCGATCTCTGGGTGGGCGTGAAGGGGGGCGCTGAGATGGCTCTTGGCAGGGGAGAGAACAACGGGATCCTGCTCGGCTCGTCGGGGTATCTTGCGCGGCGGCGGTTCTCCATGAAAAGAGCGGACGGGGAAGTGACGGTTGTAAGCGACGCCTACGATCCCACCCACGTGCGAAACTCCTGCAAGGGGATCAACCGCGCAGAGGAGAACCTCGACGTCCCCTTTTACGTGATGCTGACGGGGCGGAACGTGGATATCAACGGGAGCGCGTTTGATTACCCCCGTGACGCGAGCGACGCTCTGCAAAGAGAGATCTCGGATGCGCTCTCGCCAAGCGTCCAAACGGTTGACACGATCCCCCTCCTTTGCGAGCGCGCCGAGGCAGGGGAGGCCGTCTATTACAGAACCGATCACCACTGGACGAGCCTCGGCGCGTACTACGCCTACGCCGAGACCATGAAAACTCTTGGACTGTCCGATCAGATTCTCCCGATGGAGGCGTTCGAGAGAAGAACGGTCTCCACCGATTTTTACGGCACGCTCTGGTCGGCGGGGGGCATGAGGTGGGTCAGTCCCGACGCGGTGGAGCTCTGGATTCGCGGCAACGAGGATGCTTTCTCGGTGGTGACGGACGGCAAGGAGCAGGACGGCTTTTACAACGAAGAATGGCTCTCCAAAAAGGACCACTACTCCGCCTTTCTCGACGGCACGCACGACGTGGTGACGGTCACGCGACGGGACGGCGCGCCGAGGGAGCGGCTTCTTCTCATCAAGGACAGCTTTGCCAACGCCCTCGCGCCCTTCCTCGCGCAGCATTTTGACCTCGTGCTCTGCAATCTCTCCTCCACCCGACAGGACTATACCAACGTGTCAGCCCTCGCGCGCGAGTACGACGCCGACGCCGTGATGCTCGTCTATACTGTCGAAAACCTCCTCAGGGCAGATAAGCTTTGTCGGTTGAAATAAAAGAAAGCCTTCCCACACGGGAAGGCTTTTCGCGTCTTATGTTTATCTGCAAAGACAGTCGCGCTCCAGGGCGTTGAGAAAGCCCGTGGCGTTGTAAACGTAATAATCTCCAATGATTTCTCCTGCGTCAATTTCACTGGGGCGACCTTCCCCCGAGCGGTAGACCGTTTTTGGGATGGGGTTGATGATTACGATCTTTTTGTGGTTTGATTCAAAACCGTATCGGAAGGAGGTCACAAAGTGGAACAGCTCGATCCGTCTGAGGCGGAAGGTGTGAATGATTTGTCCCTGTCCGTTTCCGAAGAGGTACATGGGGGACGCCTTCCGAACACCGCACAACAGCTTGCATTCGTAGGTCTTACCGCCGCGCTCAACGGTAAAGGAGGATTCGCGCGGCAGGCGGAAGATCGATCGGTAGCCGCGCTTTACCTTGGAAAGGTAGAATCCCTTGTCATCGCAGATCTTTTTCAACTCCTGCAGGAGCTTTTTTCGTTTCAAAAGAGCTTTTGCGTACCAAATCACGACGAAGGACACGAGCAGGACCACGGGAACGAGCAGAATCGCCGTACCCATCAGGACGTTCAGGAGCGTGAAAAGGATGGAGAGCCCCACCGGCAGCATATAAGCACCGCCGCAATAGGCTACGACGGTCAGCGCGAGGTTCTTGAAAAGACTGCCGATCTTCTCGTCGCTTTTCTTTTTGCGATAGCTGAGGATATACCAGTTCAGGGCAGAGAGATACGCCCAAAAGCTGATCAAAAGGAGAAGCGGAAAGGCAATGAGCGCGACGTAGAGCTTTGCCTGTGAGAATTGAACGGGCATATAAAAGGACAGCGTGTTGATCAATGCACCGAATCCGAATCGGTGGGGCAGGATCAGGGCAAGTGCTGACGTGATGGCAAGCTCGATCCAAAACTTGGAGGAAGAGAGAATAAATTTTGCCTTCCGTGCAAAGGTCAGCCTGCTTTCCTCCCCCTCAAAGAAGCGATCGCGGTAGTTCCGATCGTACAAGGTAAAGCTTCGCGTGAGCGAAAAATAAGCCAAAAAGCCACCCACCAACGCCATCCACTCAAAGGGCAGGGCGGAGTATTCTCCGCTGCCGTCGAGGTCGCCCGCGCCAAGAAAAATAAATCCTCTGACAAAAAATGCGAGAGCTGCAAACAGCACGTATTTGAGGACCATGCGTAGGAACTTAAAATAACTGTCAAGTGTTTCTCGGTTGTCCATTTGGGTGACTCCTTTTTGTTTTATGCTTTTATAACTTTTCTACCGATTGCTCATTCAAAGCCCGCCAAAAGCCGCTTTCCCTAAAATCTGTCCGATCGCAAGGCAACACCCGTACACAAGCAATTGAAGCAACCAAAAAAGGGAGACTTTTTTCCAATAGTCCGAGAGCGTATGGAGCGGAATGCAGCTGACCAATATGATGGGGAATCCCGTGATCAACCAGACCTCATAGGAAAAGATCGGAATCATGGAAAAAAGAAACCAAAACAAGTATATGGGACACAGGATCATAGCAGAGAGGTAAAACAGCTTGTTGGCGGTGATCTTGTTTTGCCTTTCAAGACATAGCAATTTCCGCTCCGCAAACTCGCTGACTGCCATCGTGCCGCCGTATAAAATTAAAAATGCGGTTAAGATGAGCGCACTGTGAGCTCCGATTATTTTTCGATAACAGATATACAAGATGCAACAGAGGATAGCCTCTAAAAAGCAGCTCTTGATCCTGTGTGTGAATTGTCCATGTGCGTTCATATATTCTGATAGCGCGTGCTTCAAATTTTAATCACTTGTAATTGAAGATATGATCGGAGCGGATCCGAATACCACGATCAGACCGCAACGGACACACGCACCGTTTTCTTCAGTAGCATCGACGAAAGCACGACGGTTTTCTTCAAATGCAATGGCATCTGCCTCGTCGGTAAATTCATAGATGTATGCCCAAGACCAATCAGAACGATCGGGCGCAGATGCTTTTTTGGTAAGATGAACGATCGCTGAAATGCTTCCGTTAATCGTAACACCGATTTTTTCAAAGTTCGGGAGTATTTGCGCGATCATCTCAGATGTGTATTCCTGAGCGTTATAATCTTCATCAAAAAGTTCTATGATACTGTCTACGGTAACCTCTGCTTTTCTCCTGTTCGCATTGCAACCGACAAATGTGCATAAAAGAATGCCAATGATGAGAATAAATAAAGTTTTTTTCATTTTCCGATTCCTCCAAGGTATAAAATAATGTTTTGATCTGAGACAATTATATCATAATTTTTATACTTTTTCAATACATGATATGACACATCTCGAAAATTGTTAAAAATAAACAAGACTGTTTGTTTTGTTTTGTGATTTATAACATTATGCTTGCTATAAACTCAAAAAAACAGCCCGTGGCTGACAGGTTCAACCACGAGCTGATTTCATTTTATTTATTTTGCAAATTTGTTGAGCAGATGGATCACGCTCGCAACGTATTGTCTGTTCAAGCTGTACAGGATTGTCTTGCCTTCGTTTCGGGTTTTGAGCAAGCCTGCCTTTGTCATTAGGATGATATGATGGTATGCCGTGGATCCCGAGAAGCTGAACTCGCGCTCCAGGTCCTTGCAGGTTACCTCGCCGCGTTCAAGGATAAAGTTCAGAATCTTCACGCGGCTCTCCTCGCATACCGCCGTTCCAAAGCTGCAAAGATCAACGTCTTGACTACTCTCTTTGAGTTGTCCGAGAATCGTTGTATACTCGCATCCCAGCAAGGGAAGAAACGCGTTCTCAAGAAACCAGACCGAAACAAGATATTTGTTTAACAGGCAGAAGGAGACGTAGCAGATTTCCGCATCACCGTCAAGGTTGATGTTCGTATGCTCCCTCAGCTGTGTGTGCAAGGATTCAAACGAGGTCTGATTGTACAGATCAATGATTTTCTGATAATGGTCCTTGTAATATGCAGACAGTACAGACTCCTTCTGGATCAGCTCGTATCGCAGCAGTTGGATATAGCGATCGGGGTCGATGAAAAATTCGTAAAGCTTATTTTTCACCTTGTCGGAATAATCGGAATTTTTAATGCATGAGAACACACGGGGGAGGGATGCGGCGCATTGCTCTACCGCGCCGTCGTCAAGATCATAAAAATAATATTTGATGAGATTGCGAACGAGCTTGTCTCGGTCGGACAGCTCCTCCAGGAGAAGCTTGAAATTGTATGTCGTTGCAAATTGATTCTTATAGGGAGAAAAATAATGCGTTGTGAGGAAGATCCGCCCGGTCTCGATCGCATGAAAGAAAACGTACAGATCGTCGGGGATCTCATCAAAGCGGGTCAGCAGTTCCTTGGCACGTTCGATGTCCTGCTCCTTCTGACTGCCATTGGGGAGGTTGTCGATGTACATCTGCGTATTAAACTTCAAATAAAAAACGAAGCACAGATCATAGAGATATCCCGGCTCCTTCAACAATTGAATTTTGCTCATTTTTCGCCTCCTGCATCTTCTTTCTTGATTCATTATATCACAAATCATAAAAGTTCGCAAGATATTCTCAAAAAAAATCCAATAATCTTATCAAACCGGAATCAAACACCGCCAAGGGAAGAACGCCTTGGCGGTGTTTGGTATGCAATGCCTCACCTCAGCTCCGCCAAAATCTCCACGGCATCGCGGGGGCAGATGACCGAGCCGTGCTCACGGAAGTAGAGGCGGAGGGCGGAGGCGTTCTCGATCCGTCCGTACTCGCAAAGAAAGGTGAACTCGTCGGGAAGGGAGAAGGGAGAGGAGGAGAGCATCTTGAGCAAGAGATAATAAATCGAGCCGCCGTCGCGGTAGGCGGAGCTCTCTCCTATGTATCCGATGCCTCGGAGGCGGTGGCAGGCGGCAAGAAGGTTTGAAAGACTTTCAAAGCGGTAAGCCGTTTCGCGCAAAAAGCTGCCTGCTAAAGATTTGCCGACGGGAAGAATGGCACGCTCCGGACCTGCGGCGCGTTTCTTTCGTTCCTTGTCCTCGCCTGCCGTTTGGGAGGGCTGCATACTGCTCACAAACATCTCGCACCCGCCCTCTCTCGAGGGGAAATACTGCACCGAGAGGTGCTGATCGTCAAACTCAAAGCCGTACTGTCGGCGGATCTCCCAAAGCAGCCATCGAAAGGTGTCGGGGAGGCTTTCGTCGCAGGCGTCGATGGCGTCGGGGGTAATGTCGAGCTGTGTCATATCCGAGGGAGTTAACATAATCTTCAGCTTTTGATCGGTGATCCTGATCAATTCCATACTGATTTTACTCCTTTCGTGGGCATATCAATGCTTCCTACTACTTATTATAGAGGAAATCCTCCAAAATGGAACCCCTAAAAATATGGTAATTTCATTGACGGCAGGCGCGCGGTGTGCTATAATAACAGTAGAATTTTTCAAACCTTTCAGAAAGGAGTCCGAGGTGCGCCTTGGGGGTGAAACCTATGAAATACGATGCAGAACGGTCGGTCATTCTTCTCTCGGTAACAGAGCTTTGCGCCAACGCCTTTTTGCCAAGGCACCTCGACCTTCGTCCGGGGGCTTGGAAACGCTCTCCCGAGCGCGCCGAGCAGGGCAAGGCGGCTCATAAAACGCATCAGGCAAAGCAGGGGAGCGGCTACAAGAGCGAGGTCTCCCTTTGCAACACCACCCTCTACGAGGGAATCTGCTTTGAGGTGAGCGGCCGCGCCGACGGCGTGATCCTTGAAGGAGAAACCGCTGTGGTCGAGGAGATCAAAACGGTGGGCGGTCGTGCCTTTGGCGGCGCGCCGAGCGCGTCTCACGAGGCGCAGGGCATGTGCTACGCCTATTTTCTTTGCAGGCAGGAGGGGCTCTCTCAGGTTGAGGTGCGACTCACGCTCTCTCGCGTCGAGGAAGGGAAGACGCGGACCTTTGCGCGCACCTGCAGTGCCGAGGAGCTGAGGAACTTTTATTTTGAACTCCTTTCGCGCGTCCTTTATCGCGCCAAATTTCTGCGTGACCGCGAGCAGAACCGCCTGCCCTCTGTGCATAGCGGACGCTTCCCCTATCCCGCCGTGCGCGAGGGGCAGGACATCATGCTCCGCGAGTGCTACCGCGCCATCCGAGGGGGTAAGCGCATCTTCGTGGAAGCCCCCACGGGAACGGGCAAGACGGTCTCCTCTCTCTATCCCGCCGTGCGGGCACTCGGGGAGGGCTATTGCGACAAGATCTTTTATCTGACCGCCAAGGCAAGCACCCGCCGCGAGGCGTACGCCGCGTCCACCGCCATCTACGAGGCGGGCTCGCGTCTGCGTACCATCGTTTTAAGCTCGCGTGAGCAGATCTGCGCCTGCAGTCGGGCAAAGTCTGACCCCGCAGGCATCTCCCGTCACTGCAATCCACAGGATTGCCCCCGTGCGGTGAACTTCTACGAAAAATGCCAGCGTGCGATCGAATATATTCTTGAAAAGCAAAGCGGCTATCCGAGGACTTCGATTGAAGAGGTCGCGCGGAGGTTTGAAATTTGCCCGTACGAATTTGAGCTCGAGCTTTCGGAATACTGTGATATCGTGATCTGCGACTACAACTACGTCTTTGATCCTATGGTGCATCTGCGCCGCTATTTTGACGGAGAGAGCGACGAGCGGTACGCTCTTCTCGTGGACGAGGCGCACAACTTGGTCGATCGCGCCTCTGCGATGTACACCGCAGAAATGAAGCTCTCGGAGCTGTCGGCGGCGTACGTTCTGGCGTCCGAGATCGACGAGGAGTGGGAGAAGCGATTCGAGCCCCTGGAGCGCCTGATCGTGGCAGTACAAGGCTGCCGTCGACTCTGCTCGGACACCCTTTTGACCGACGAGGAGGGCGTGGAGCGCGGATATTACGTGGGCAGTCAGCAGATGATCCTGCTCGACCGCGAGGTGAATTCCTGCCTGTCCTGCCTTGAAAAATGGGTACACGCCCACCAAGGAGAGGCGGGGGAGGTTGAGCTGTCGGGCGTGATTTCCACGCTCAAGCGATACCAGATGGTCTCCGAGGCGTACGATTCGCACTTTACCACCTTCGTGGAGGTGGAGGGCGAGGAGATCACCGTCAGACAGATCTGCCGAGACGCGTCCCTGCTTCTTGACGCCACGATGAGCCGCGCCAAGTCCACGGTGCTCTTTTCGGCAACCCTCACCCCTCTGGATTATTTCGTCGATATCCTCGGGGGAGGGAAGGGGGCAAAGCGGCTCTCCCTGCCGTCTCCCTTTGATCCGAGGCAGACCTGCCTCGTTACCGCAACGGGGGTGAGCACGCGATACGGCGACCGCGAGAAGACCGCAAAAAAGATCGCCTCTCTCATCGCCGCCACCGTCTCGGGCAAGCGCGGAAATTATATGTTCTATTTCCCCTCCTACGATTATATGGAGCAGGTCTACGAGATTTTCGCGCAGAAGTGGCCGAAGGTTCTCACGGTCAAGCAGGAGCGGGGCATGACCCTCTCGGCAAGGGAGGCGTTCCTCGATTCCTTTACCGATACGGGGGAGCTTCGCGTGGGCTTTTGCGTGCTTGGCGGCTCCTTTTCGGAGGGCGTGGATCTCCCCGGCAGACGGCTGATCGGCGTGGGGATCGTGGGCGTGGGGCTTCCGGGGCTTTCCAGCGAGCGAAATCTCCTTAAGGAGTATTACGACGATACCCGCGAGTCGGGCTATGACTACGCCTACACCTATCCCGGCATGAACCGCGTGCTTCAGGCGGCGGGCAGAGTCATCCGCCGCGAGAGCGACTGCGGCGTGATCGTGCTCATGGACGACCGATACGCCACGCCCCAGTACAGGGCGCTCTTTCCCGACCATTGGTCACACGCAAAATCTGCAACAAACGCCGCGGAACTTGCAAATATCGTGTCTGATTTCTGGAATAAGTTCGGACAAGAATAAAAAAATGAAAGATTTCAAAAAAAAATTGCAAAAACCTCTTGCAATTCCTTCCGACATATGATATAATACCGAAAGTGTATTATGAAAACGAAAGGTAAGATTCAGACATGATTTTTTCGGAAATGAACAAGGAACAGCTCGCCGCCGAATTGGCAAAGCTGAGACAGGAATACGACGCGTATTGCGACAAGAAGCTTTCCCTCGATCTTTCCCGCGGGAAGCCGGGAGCGAAGCAGCTCGATCTCTTGCAGGGGATGCTGGATTGCATCAGCTCCTCCTCCGACTGCCGCACCGAGAACGGCTTTGACTGCCGTAACTACGGCGTTCTGGACGGAATCCCCGAGGCAAAGAGACTCTTTGCCGAGCTTTTGGATCTGCCCGAGGATTCTCTGTTCATCGGCGGTAACTCCTCTCTGAATCTGATGTACGATACCGTTGCGCGCGCCATGCTCTACGGCGTGTACGGCAGCGACCGCCCTTGGTGCCGCGAGGAAAAGATCAAGTTCCTTTGCCCCGCGCCCGGCTATGACCGCCACTTTGGCATCTGCGAGTCTCTCGGCATTGACATGATCCCCGTACCCATGACCCCCACCGGACCCGATATGGACGTGGTGGAGAGACTGGTGGCAGAGGACGAGACGGTCAAGGGTATCTGGTGCTGTCCCAAGTACTCCAACCCCGACGGAATCACCTATTCCGACGACACCGTTCGCCGCTTTGGCTCGATGACCACCGCGGCAAAGGATTTCCGCATTTTCTGGGATAACGCCTACGTCGTGCACGATCTCTACGCCGACAAGCGCGATACCCTTGCCGATATCTTCGAGGCTTGCCGCGCATACGGCAACGAGGACCGCGTGTTCTACTTCGCCTCCACCTCCAAGATCTCCTTCCCGGGCTCGGGCGTGGCGATTCTGGCGGCATCGAAGAACAACCTCTCGCAGATCATGCCCATCATCAGCGCGCAGACCATCGGATACGATAAGATCAATCAGCTCCGCCACGTGCGCTACTTCGGAAATGCCCAAAACCTCCGCGAGCATATGATGAAGCTGGCAGACCTCATCCGTCCCAAGTTTGAGATCGTTTGCAACACTTTGGAGCGCGATCTGGCAGGAACGGGTGCAGCGAACTGGACCACCCCCGTGGGTGGCTACTTCGTCAGCCTTTACGTGATGCCCGGATGCGCAAAGCGCACCTACGCGCTCTGCAAGCAGGCAGGCGTGACGCTGACCACCGTTGGCGCGACCTACCCCTACGGAAACGACCCCATGGACAGCAACATTCGCATCGCGCCCACCTTCCCCGACGAGATCAGTCTTCAGGCGGCAATGGATATTCTCACCCTCTGCGTCAGAATCTCCGCGATCGAAAAGCTGCTCGCATAATCAAAAAACAGAAAAGGCTGTCGGTACCCGACAGCCTTTTTGTGAAAAAAAGAGGTGAAACCCGTGACACAGGCACAGACCAATCCCTATCCCTATAGCGACAGCAACAAGCGCTATCAGACGTACGAATACTACCTGCGCCACACCTTTGGGCGAAAGGTCGCAAAGCTTCCGCTGGACGGAGGATTCTCCTGTCCAAATCTTGACGGGACGTGCGGTCGCGGCGGCTGTATCTATTGCTCGGGGCGGGGGAGCGGAGATTTCGCGCCCGATGCGGTTCTTCCCATCGCCGAGCAGATCGCGCTCCAAAAGCAAGCCTTCTCTAAAAAATGGGACGTCGGCGCGTGCATCGCCTACTTTCAGGCGCACACCAATACCTACGCCCCCGTGTCGGTCTTGCGCGAAAAGTTTGAAGCGGCACTCGCAGAGGAGGGGATCGTGGGGCTCAATATTGCCACGCGCGCAGATTGTCTGCCCGATGACGTGCTGGAGTACCTCGCCGAGCTTGCCGAGCGGACGGTTCTGACGGTGGAGCTGGGGCTCCAGTCCTCAAGCGACGAAACGGCGTCTCGCATCAACCGCGGACACACCTTCGCGCAGTTTTGCGAGGGCGTGGAGCGATTGAGACGCGCAAGCAAGAAGATCAACCTCTGCGTGCATCTGATCTTCGGACTTCCCGAGGAGGGACGCGAGGAGATGATGCAAACGGTGAAGGACGTGGCGGCACTCCGCCCCGAGCAGGTCAAGATCCACCTCTTGCACGTGTTGAAGGATACCGAGCTTGGGCGAATGTACGAGCGCGGAGAGTACGAACCGATGGAACGTCAGGACTATCTTTCGGTGGTCGCCGAGGCGCTCGAGCTTCTGCCCCCCGAGACGGTGATCGGACGGCTGACGGGCGACGGCAAGGCGGACGATCTTCTCGCACCTATGTGGAGCAGGAAGAAGACCACCGTCATCAACGATCTCGATAAGCTCCTCTATGAAAGGAATACTTGGCAGGGAAGACGTTATTCCCAAGCATAAAGAACCCCGCGGTCTGCAGAAGGCAGCCCGCGGGCTCTAATCTATTGTAGGGGCGACCGCCTATTGTAATTCAAAAACCTTTCATTTCTGTATGTTTTTTTACGCTTCCCACGCCCAACGGCGGAAGTCGAGGAAATTTTCCACCTCGCGCGGATCCATTTCCGACGCATCACCCGCATCGTTGACGGCGTCGCACCACAGCGCGAGATCCTCTCGATAATCGGTGTATTCCAAGCCGAGGTACGCCTTGCTTCGGTTCATGTACTTGTTCAGATAAACGGCGCATTCGTCGTACAGACGCTTGTAATCGGCGTTCTCCAAGAGATCGGCGTGCGCGCGCAGAAAGAGGAAGAGATGGAACACGAACCAGTGCGCCTCTGCCTTCTGTCCGTCGTACGCCCAGATCACCTCCTCGGTGATGCAGGATTTGTGGATCTCGTAGAGCTGCATGGTTCTCCCTCCCAAAATAAAAAGTGCGCCAACCGAAGCCGACGCACAAAAAACGCAAACCCCGATTGTCGCCAAACAAACGTAATATAGCAAAGAACCCTTAGATTCACACTTACTTACTTGGAATTTGCATTTTTGTCAAATTCAATAAGTAAGAATGCCAAAAAAAGGGTATGTCTCTAAAAAGAGTATACGCCGTCTTTGCTACATTATTCATTTGCTTGGCATTCTTATTTTAGCATGAATAAAAGGGAATGTCAAGATGTTTTTGTGAAATGCGCGGAGTTAATACTTCCGTCTTTTGCTCCTCGTTGCAGCCTTCGGCTTTTGCGCGCCTGCGAGTGCGCCAAGCACCGAAAGCACGAGAACGGCGGTGTGGAGAAGGGTGGAGATCAGTGCGGAGTAGCCGTGCGAGAGGGGGAGACAGAAAAAGGAGAGCAGGATCATCAGCCCCATGAGGAGCATCCCGTTGACAAGACCGCATAGCGCGGGCGCAATGCCCGTGCGCTTTTTTGCAACCACGCCCCCCAAAAAGGAGGTCAGAGCCGCGGCAATAAGCCCGAGCGGGAGTGTGATGCGGTCGGGATCGGGATAAAAATAGGCGGCAAGAGAGAGCAAAAGGATGCTCCCCGCGCCAATGGCAAGCGTGATGAGAAAGGCGCGGAGCGTCTCGATCGAGAAGAGCACGCCCTGACTGTCGGTGGGTGAGGATCTGCGCGCGGACGGCGTGCGGCGCGTGACGGGATAGCGGTTGCTTTTTGCGGTCATGAGGAAAGCTCCTTTCAAAAACAAAAATACCCTTGAGGAATACTCGATATATGGTATTCCGTCAAGGGTATTTTTATGAGTGAATTCAGTCGATGGCGTCCTCAGCCTTGACGTCCACACGGCTGACCGCAGATTTGAGAATGCGGATCTTGGTGTTGTCGCGGGTGGTCTCGATCACGCAGGTCTCGTCCTTGATGCTGACGATCTTACCGATGATGCCGCCGATGGTGGTGATCTCGTCGCCTACCTTCAAGCCGTTGCGCATATCGTTCTGTGCCTTTTCCTGCTTCTTCTGGGGACGAATGCCGAAGAAGTAAAAGACAACGACCAGAGCAACCATCATCAGGATCATACCAAGAGAGCCGCCTGCCGATGCTGCTGCTTCGCCGTCAAGTGCCGTTACGGGAATAAACATTGATTTTCCTCCATTTTCTAATCATGATTTCTTATTATACAATATTTTTGCCAAACTTGCAAGACTTTTTTGTAAACATTTTCGAACTTTGAAAAAAAGCGGCGCAACCGTTGCATTTTTGATTGCATTGTGGTATAATATAAGCGATAGTATAAGAGAAAGTTGACGGATGACTATGAAAAAAACCTATCTGGAATGCGGAAAGATCATCAATATCCACGGTTTTCGCGGAGGGCTCAAGCTGGAATCCTGGTGCGACAGCCCCGAGGTGCTGGCAAGCCTGAAGAAGCTTTGGTTTTTGGAGGACGGAACATACGTTTCGAAGCGCGTGAAAAGCGCGTCGGTGTTCAAGCAGTTCGTGATCGCCCAGCTTGAGGGGATCGACGACGAGGAGACCGCCAACCGTCAGAGGGGAAAGATCGTCTACGCCGCGCGTGGGGATCTGCCTCTCGGGGAGGGGGACTACTTTATTGCCGATCTGATCGGACTTCCCGTCAGACACGCCGACACGGGCGCGGAGCTGGGAACGTTGGTTCGTGTTGATCCGAGAGCGCACGGAGATCTTTACACGGTGAAGACCCCGAGCGGCGAGGCACTCCTGCCTGCCGTTCCCGAGTTCGTCATTCGGATTGATCCCGACGATGCGGTTTACGTGCGTCCCATTCCGGGACTTCTTGACGGAGGCGCAGATCAGGTATGATGCGATTTGACATTATGACGCTTTTCCCCGATCTCGTGAACACCGTTCTTGGCGAGAGCGTGATCGGACGGGCGCAGAAAAACGGAGCGATCACGGTGCACACGCACCAGATCCGCGACTATTCCGAGGACAAGCACCGCCGCGTGGACGATACCCCTTATGGAGGCGGGAAGGGAATGCTGATGATGGCGCCCCCCATCTACCGCTGCTATGAGGACATCCTCCGCCGGCAGGACACCGAGGGATTGACCGAATTGCGCCGCCACGTGATCTATCTTTCCCCTGCGGGTAAGGTGCTCACCCAGAAGCGCGCCGAGGAATTGGCGAGAGACTACAACAATCTGATCCTGCTCTGCGGTCACTACGAGGGCGTGGGTCGCCGCATCGTGGACGAGATCGTGGACGAGGAGATCTCCATCGGAGATTACGTGCTCACGGGGGGAGAGATCCCCGCCTGCATCCTCACCGATTGCGTCGCGAGACTGGTTCCGGGCGTGTTGTCCGACGCAGAATGCTATGAAAAAGAGAGCATTTCCTCGGGAATGCTCGAGTATCCGCAATACACGAGACCCTATGAATTTCACGGCGTGAAGGTCCCCGACGTGCTCATCTCGGGACATCACGGCAAGATCGACGCCTGGCGCGAAGAGGAGGCAAGACGCCTGACCGAAGAGCTGAGACCCGATCTCTTGGAAAAATGAACATATCAAAGGATAGCCTGTCTACATCAACATTGACGTAGACGGGCTATCTTTTTTGAAGGGAGGCAGGCATGATTCTGAAGACCCTTGACCGACTGTCCGACGGCGTGTACCGATGGGCAGGGCGGAGTCGATTTTTTGCACGCGTGAGCGAATTATGCGCTTCCCGAAAGTCGTGCGGCGAAGGCTTTTGCAAGCGTCGGCGATTTTACCGATCGGTCCTTTACTGGCAGGAGAGGGGAGCGATCTTTCGCGCAAAACGGTGGTTCACGGAAAGACTTTTGGCGGCACGTACCTCCGATCTTGGCGTGTTTCTCCTCGCTTTTGGCGGTGTGGGCTTGCTGGGGAACTGGTTTTATCGGGGAGAATCTCCCTTTTCATGGAGGATCCTTTTGCCCCTCATCTGTATCCTGCTCTCTCCGATCCTGCTCAACTCCTCCGCGAGCGTCGCACGCAGCATCCGCAGAAGCGTCCTTCTCCGACGGTTTCTCTTTGATTTTTGCCGACTTTCACAGACGCACTTCGTCTCAAAAAAGCAGGTACGCCCTCCAAAAGGCGCGTTCGTGGCGGTTGGATTTCTGATCGGGCTTTTGAACGTTTGGATCTCCCCCGTTTGGATCACCCTTGCGTTTTTGGGTGCAATTTTGCTCCTGCTTTTGTCCGCCGTCCCCGAGCTGGCGTACTGTTGTGTGTTCGCGCTCTTGCCCTTTTTGAATCTCGCGCCCCATCCCACCCTTCTACTGACCGCGATCCTATCGGGGGGTCTGTTGCTCTGCCTTGGCAAGACCTTCAGCGGCAAGCGGCAGGGGGAATGGGGGCGCGCCGACGGCTTGGTTCTGTGGCTCTGCACGCTTTTTTTGATAGGGAGCGTTGCGTCTTACGGAAGCCTTTATGAGGGGGCGTTGCGCGCGTTTCTGCTTTTTGCAGGCTGGTTTCCCATCCGCGTGCTCTTTTCCTCCCCCCTGTGGCGAAAAAGAGCCACCGTTGCCCTTGCCGCCTCCTCCTGCGTCTCGGCGATCGGGGGCGTTGCGGAGTATCTTTTGGGCAAGGCAACGCTTGGGTGGGTAGACGTGTCAAGATTTGGAGATATCGGAGGACGTGTGTGCGGATTCTTCGGAAATCCCAACATTTTCGCGGTCTTTCTTTTGCTCACAGCACCTCTGTCATTGGGGGTGGCACTCCGTCAAAAAACGCTTTTCGGAAGACTTTTTTGGGGAATGGCGTTCGTCGCGCAGAGCCTATGCCTGATTCTCACGTGGTCGCGCGGCGCGTGGCTTGGGTGGATGCTTGCCCTGATGTTGTTTCTCGCGCTCTGCAGTCGACGCACCCTCTCTTGGCTGTTTGCCTTTGGCACTTTCGGGTTTGGCTTGGTCTTCTATTTTCCCGATAACGTTCTGCGCCGTTTTCAAAGCATCGGAAGCGTGACCGATTCCTCGGCGCATTACCGTGCCAACACCTGGCGTGGAGTTCTGCGGATGCTTCAATCGCACCCCTTTGGCATCGGGAGCGGGGAGAGTGCCTTTCGAAGCGTCTTTCCGTCCTACGCCGTGTCTGGAACCGAGACGGTCATGCACGCGCATCAGATCCTTTTGGAGGTCGCCGTCGAGATCGGGGCAGTGGGGGTGATCCTCTTTCTGCTCCTTCTGCTCCGCTTTTTTGCAAGCACCGTTCGCTTTTGCAGGGGACGTGCGGAGGGAGAATGCCGAGCCGAGGGGGTGTGTCTGCTTTCCGCTCTTGCGGGGGCTTTGGTAATGGGGCTGTTTGACAGCCTGTGGTATCACCTTGGACTGTACTGGCTTTTTTGGAGCGTTGCCGCTCTGCTTTGGAACGTTTTGGAGGAGGGATTTGATGAACAAAATGGATTTCGCGCGTGAGCGGGAGCGCAGCCGCGTCCGCCGCTGGGATTGGGTGGCGGTCGCGGTGGCGTTGCTCCTTTTTCTCGGGTCGGCTGGATTTTATCTTTACACCAAGCGCGCCCCCGTCGAGGAGGTGAATGTCACTTGCACCCTCCTGATCTTGGAGGCGGAGAGAGATTTGTGGGAGGGGGATGATCTCCCCGTTCGCGCAGGAGATCTCTTGCGTTGCCAAAACGGAACGGTGGAGATGGGTGAGATCGAGACGGTGACCGTCAAGCCCCATCTGTACGCAACGGTGCTCGACGGAACGCCCTCGTGGGAGGAGCATCCGCATTTCGTTGACGTAGAAGTGACGGTGCGAATGCAGGCGCGAGAAAAGGCGGGAGACGGCCTACGCGTGGGAGATTTGCGTATTGCCGCGGGGAGCACGGGGGAGTACCGCTTTGGCAGGTATCTCTCAAGAGGGGAAGTTTTGGAGGTGAGGGTGGAAGTATGACCGAGACGAAACGGAAAAAATGGACGGCAGCAGATCTCTTTCTGATCCTTTTGGCGGTGCTCTCCCTCGTGGGATTTTTGGTTCGGTTTTGGGGAATCCGAAGACACGGGGAGGGGGATCTGCGCGACTACACCCTCACGGTTTTGTGGAAAAGCGTGGACGCGCGAACGGTTGACGCGATCGCGGAGGGCGACCCGCTTTACACGGCGTCGGGGGAGCTTTTCGGATATGTGATCTCGGTGCAAGGTCAATCCACCGAGGTGGAAATGAGACAGGACGGAGAGGTTCATCGCATCGCGTCCCCGACGCGCCTCGACGCTCGGATCGGGATTGCCGCGAAGGGGCGTGAGGCGGACGGGCAGATCCTCTCGACCGATGGCGGCGCGCTCTTGATCGGACAGACCCTCACGCTCTACTCTCCGACGGCAGAATTGCACGTTCGGATCGCCTCCATCGACCAAAATGCGCCTCTGTAAAGGGATTTGTATAAATTTTGCACGAAAAATATGATTCGAAATGGCAAAAAATGCGTCGGATTGACTATTGATTTTGCAAATGTTTTTTGATATACTATAGATGAAATGTTATATCCGCGCGGAGGAAGCTCCGAGTGGAATCTTTAGAAAGACAGGGAGCGAGAAGCACATATGATTTCACGCGATATCGTAATCAACAATGCAAGCGGTCTGCACGCAAGACCCGCAACATTCTTCATTCAGAAGGCAAACTCCTATTCGTGCTCCATTTGGATCGAGAAGGACGACCGCAAGGTAAACGCCAAGAGCCTCTTGGGCGTTTTGTCCATGGGAATTGCAAAGGGAATGTCTGTTACGCTTGTTGCCGACGGTCAGGGCGAGGAAGATGCCATTCAGGGATTGGCAGCTTTGATCGATAGCGGATTTGAAGAAGCTTAAGAGAACGTTTTGATAAATACGGCGACGTGTAACCGCGGCCTCCGGTGCGAGGTGGACACGTCGCTGTTTTTTCTCTTGCAGATCAAACGAAAGGAGACAGAGGGAATGGAAGCAAATGAAACCCGTCGCAGACTTTTGGAAAAAGCCAATACCTTACCCGTGTCTCCGGGCGTTTATCTCATGCGGGACAGGGGCGGCAAGGTCATCTACGTCGGCAAATCCCGCAAGCTCAAGAATCGGGTATCCCAGTATTTTCAGAACAGTGACAAGGGCGTCAAAACCGAGCGCATGGTGTCGCTCGTGTATGACTTTGACTACTATCTGTGCGACAACGAGATGGAGGCGCTGTCCCTCGAGAACACGCTCATCAAGCAGTATTCTCCCAAGTACAACATCCGCCTCAAGGACGCCAAGTCCTACCCCTATATCAAGATCACCAAGGGGGACTATCCCCGATTGCTCTTTACGCGGCGGAGAGATTCGGACAAGGCGCGCTACTATGGCCCTTATTCGGGGGCGGGTACGGCGTACGCCCTGATCGATCTCATCAACCGCATCTTCCGTCTGCCCACCTGCTCGCGCACCTTTCCGCGCGACATCGGACGGGAGCGCCCCTGCATCTATTACCAGATGAACCGCTGCTGCGGCGTCTGCACGGGGGAGGTATCTCCCGAGGAATACCGGAAGTCCATCAAGCTCGCGTCCGACCTGCTCAGCGGAAGGAACGATCGCGTGCGTGCGGAGCTGGAGGCGCAGATGATGCAATATGCCGAGGAGGAGCGATACGAGGCGGCGGCACAGTGCAGAGACACCATTCGCGCGATCGGCGCGATCCGAGAAAAGCAGAAGATGGTCGCCTCTCCCGACACCGAGCAGGACGTGTTTGCCCTCTACTCGGACGATTTCTGCTCCTGTGTGTCGGTTTTCTATATCCGCTCGGGCGTGTTGCAGGACACGGGAGATTATCTCTACGGCGCGGACAGCATCCTCGAAGCGGAGGATATGACCACCTTTTTGTGCGAGCATTACAAGAGAAGGGAATTTATCCCCCAGAAGATCCTTCTGGCGTTCCAGATGGAGGACGATGATCTGGATATGCTCTCCCGCTATCTTTCCGAGCTTGCGGGCAGACGCGTGCACGTTTATACCCCCGAGCGAGGGGAGCTGCACACCCTCTGCGCCCTCGTTGAGAAGAACGCGGCGGAGAAGGCAAAGCGTTACCGCATCGAATCGGAGGCGCAGGAGGGTACGCTGGTTCGGCTTGCAAGCCTGTTGCAGCTGGAAAGCTACCCCGCGAGAATTGAGGCATACGACATCTCCAACCTCGGTCAGGAGCATCTGACGGCGGGTATGATCGTGTGCGAGGAAGGAAAGTTCAAAAAATCCGATTACCGAAGCTTCAAGATCAAGACGGTCGAGGGAACCGACGACTACGCCAGCATGAGAGAGGTGCTCTCGCGGCGTCTTTCGCATCTTTCCGACCGCGAGGGATCCTTTGCACAAATTCCCGATCTGATCCTGCTCGACGGCGGACGCGGACACGTGTCAACGGTGCGCGAGCTGATGCAGGAGCTTGGATTGCAGATTCCCGTGTTCGGTATGGTGAAGGACGAGCATCACAAGACGCGCGCCCTTTGCACCGACGGCGAGGAGATCAGCATTGCCAAGGAAAGAGATCTTTTCTCGCTGATCTACCGCGTGCAGGAGGAGGTTCACCGATACACCGTCAAGTGTATGGAGAACGCCAAGCTCAAGACGCTGACCACCTCCACGCTCACAGAGATCACGGGCATCGGAGAGGTCAAGGCGAAAAAATTACTCCTTGCCTTTGACGGTATGAAGGAGATTCGGGAGGCGTCGGTGGAGGCTTTGGCGCGCGTGTCGGGCATTTCCGAGCGGGACGCCAAGACAATCTACGCCTTTTATCACGATGACAAGAAGGGAAGAGAAGAAAC
>JAZSBE010000054.1:0-14784 GCA_045602215.1 Eubacteriales bacterium
TCGCGTGCTTCCCATCTTCGAGCTGATCGCAAAGAGAGGAAACATCAGCGAGAGAGATATGTTCAACACCTTCAACATGGGTGTCGGTATGAGCATCGTGGTTGCCAAGGAGGATGCTGACGCGGCACTTGAGATCCTTCGTGCAAACGGAGAGGATCCTTACGTGATCGGTAACATCGTTGCATCCGATTCCAAGATCATTCTGGAGTGAGTGTGACGAAGTGAAAAGAAAAATGAACGTTGCCGTTCTGGTATCGGGCGGCGGAACCAATTTGCAGGCATTGATTGATGCACAGAGGGACGGAAAGATCAAGAGCGGAGAAATCAAGCTGGTGATCTCCAACAAGGCAGACGCGTACGCGCTGGAGCGTGCCGCGTCTGCGAGCATCCCCACGGCGGTGATTCTCAAGGCGGACTGCGGCAGTCAGGAGGCGTTTGAGAGCGCGCTGATGGCAAAGCTGGCGGCGTATGAGATCGACGTGATCGTTCTGGCGGGATTCATGGCAATCCTGAGCGAGCGTTTTACGTCTGCGTATCCGCGTAGGATCCTCAACGTCCATCCCTCGCTGATCCCTTCGTTTTGCGGAAAGGGATTTTACGGATTGCGCGTTCACGAGGCGGCTCTTGAGAAGGGCGTCAAGGTGACCGGCGCAACGGTACATTTTGTAAACGAGATCCCCGATGGGGGAGAGATCATTTTGCAGAAGGCAGTGAAGATCTGCAAAAAGGATACCGCAAAGAGCTTGCAGACCCGCGTGATGCGCCAGGCAGAGTGGATCATTCTGCCCCGCGCCGTAGAGCAGGTCTGCGCTGAGATGGCATCCAAGTAAATCAGGTAAGAAAAGATAGAAAAAGGTGAATGATATGGCTTTGTTTGATTTGAGAGAGCTTTTGAGTGAGAATACTTATCCCGGCAGAGGAATCGTGATCGGAAAATCCGCAGACGGGAAGAATGCGATGATCGCATATTTTATCATGGGACGCAGCGAGAATAGCCGCAACCGTATTTTTGAGAGATTTGAGGGCGGTATGCGTACCAAGGCGTTTGACGAGTCCAAGCTGTCCGATCCCAGTCTGATCATCTACAACCCCTTCCTGCAGAGAAGAAGCGTGGATATCATTACCAACGGAGATCAGACCAACACCGTCTACGATTTCATGGAGGAGGATCCCACCAACGCAAACGCGTTTGAGGATTCGCTCCGCACCCGCGAGTTCGAGCCGGACTACCCCAACTATACTCCCAGAATCTCGGGCGTGTGCTATTACAACTTCCCCCGAGAGGCGTTCACCTATAAGCTTTCCATTCTCAAGAGCGCAAACGGCCGCGGCGACGCGTGCAGCCGTTACTTCTACGAGTACACCCCCGAGGATGGAATCGGTCATTTCATTCATACCTATCACTGTGACGGTGATCCCATTCCGTCCTTCTACGGAGAGCCCGAGGAGGTCGATCTGCCCAACTCCGCAGAGGAGCTGGCAGAGATGGTATGGAGCAATCTGAACGAGGATAACAAGGTATCCCTGTTCGTTCGCAGCGTTCCCCTGGACGGAAGCAAGCCCACCGAAATCATCATCAACAAAAATCAGTAAGAAGGAGCTCACAAATGAAAGAATTTGAACTGAAATACGGCTGTAACCCCAATCAGAAGCCGTCCAGAATCTATATGGAAAACGGACAGGAGCTGCCCATTCAGATTCTTAACGGCAGACCCGGATATATCAACTTCCTGGATGCCTTCAACAGCTGGCAGCTGGTCAAGGAGCTCAAGATTGCGCTGGGACTTCCCGCAGTGACCTCCTTCAAGCACGTTAGCCCCACCTCTGCTGCCGTTGGCGTTCCGCTTTCGGACAAGCTCAAGAAGGCTTGCTTCGTGGACGACGTAGAGGGACTTGACGAGTCTCCCTTGGCTTGCGCTTACGCAAGAGCGAGAGGAACCGACAGAATGTGCTCCTTTGGCGACTGGGTCGCGCTCTCCGACGTGTGCGACGTGACCACGGCAAAGATGATCGCAAGAGAGGTTTCCGACGGCATCATCGCGCCCGGCTACGAGCCTGAGGCACTTGAGATTCTCAAGGCAAAGAGAAAGGGAACCTACAACGTCGTTCAGATCGACGAGAATTACGTTCCCGAGGTAACCGAGCGCAAGCAGGTATTCGGAATCACCTTTGAACAGGGCAGAAATAACTTTGAAATCAACCGCGAGCTGCTTTCTGACATCGTGACCGAGAAGAAGGATCTTCCCGAGAGCGCAGTCAGAGACCTGATCATCGCGCTGATCACCCTGAAATATACACAGTCCAACTCGGTTTGCTACGCCGTTGACGGTCAGGCGATCGGTGTTGGCGCAGGCCAGCAGTCGAGAATCCACTGCACGCGCCTGGCAGGAACCAAGGCAGACACGTGGTTCCTCCGTCAGCACGACAAGGTGCTGGCACTTCCTTTCCTGGATTCCATCAAGCGTCCCGACAGAGACAACGTGATTGACGGTTATATCAACCGCAACGAGGAGGACGTTTGTGCGGACGGAATCTGGCAGAAGTACTTCAAGACCCGTCCCGAGCCTCTCACTGACGAAGAGATCCGTGAATATCTTGCCGGCATTGACGGCGTAGCCCTCGGATCGGACGCCTTCTTTCCCTTTGACGACAACATCGAGAGAGCAAAGAAGAGCGGCGTGAAGTATATCGCAGAGCCCGGCGGATCCATTCGCGATGACGTCGTGATCGATTGCTGCAACAAGTACGGTATGACCATGGCGTTCACCAAGATGCGCCTGTTCCATCATTGATCTGTGAAGGGAGAAGAACAAATGTTTTTTGAGAAATTGGGTCAGTTTGACCCTGAGGTATACGCTTCCTGCGAGCGCGAGCTGAAGCGTCAGCAGCACAACATTGAGCTGATCGCATCCGAGAACATCGTTTCGGAGGCAGTTCTCTTGGCGGCAGGCGGCATTCTGACCAACAAATACGCAGAGGGATATCCCTCCAAGAGATACTACGGCGGATGCGTTTACGTGGACGAGGTAGAGGAGATCGCAAGAGAGAGAGCAAAGAAGCTCTTTGGCGCGGAGCACGCAAACGTGCAGCCCCACAGTGGCGCAAACGCAAATCTGGCAGTGTTCTTTGCACTGCTCAATCCCGGCGACACCGTTCTTTCTATGAGTCTGGCTCATGGCGGACATCTTTCCCACGGCTCTCCCGTGAATATTTCTGGTAAGTATTTCAATATCGTTCCTTATTTTGTGGACGATGAAACACAGACCATTAACTACGAGGCTGTGAGAGCGTTGGCGCTTGAAAATAAGCCCAAGCTGATTCTGGCAGGCGCGAGTGCATACTCCAGAGCGATTGACTTCAAGAAGTTCCGTGAGATCGCGGACGAGGTCGGCGCGTATTTCATGGTAGATATGGCGCATATTGCGGGCTTGGTTGCCGCAGGTATGCACGATAGCCCCGTTCCTTACGCGGACGTGGTGACCACCACCACGCATAAGACCCTCAGAGGTCCTCGCGGCGGCTTGATCCTCTGCCGTGAGGCGCTTGCAAAGCAGATCGACAAGGCGATTTTCCCCGGAACGCAGGGCGGTCCTCTGATGCACATCATTGCCGCAAAGGCGGTTGCCTTCGGCGAGGCATTGAAACCTGCATTTAAGGAGTATCAGAAGCAGATCGTTGAGAACGCAAAGGTCTTTGCCGAGGCGCTCAAGGAAAAGGGCTTCAATCTCGTTGCGGGCGGCACCGACAATCACCTGATCCTGTTGGATCTGCGCGGAACGGGACTGACCGGTAAGGAGCTGGAAAAGAGACTGGACGAGGTTCACATCACCGCGAACAAGAACGCGATCCCGAACGATCCCGAGAGTCCCTTCGTGACCAGCGGCATCAGACTCGGCACCCCTGCCGTGACCTCCAGAGGCTTTGGCACCGAGGAGATGAAGATGATCGCAGGCTTTATCGCAGACGTGACCTTTGACTATGAAAACAGCCGCGAGCGCGTATGCCGCGAGGTGATCGCGCTTTGCGAAAAATTCCCCATCTATAACGATTGAGGTAGGATACATGAAACTGATGGTTGTAGGCGGTGGCGGAAGAGAACACGCCATCATCAAAAAACTGAAGGAAAACAAGCAGGTGGACGTGATCTACGCGCTCCCCGGCAACGGCGGTATTGCCGCTGACGCCGAGTGCGTGAACATCAAGGCTACCGACGTGGATGCGATTGTGGCATTCGCAACGGAAAATAAAATCGATTATGCAGTCGTAGCACCCGACGATCCGTTGGTGCTGGGATGCGTGGACGCGCTGGAGGAGAAGGGCATCCCCTGCTTCGGTCCTCGTGCCAACGCGGCGATCATTGAGGGAAGCAAGGTCTTTTCCAAGAACCTCATGAAGAAGTACGGCATTCCCACCGCGGAGTACGAGGTGTTTGAGGATCTGGAGGCGGCTTTGGCATATCTGGAGACCGCTCCGATTCCCACCGTCATCAAGGCGGATGGACTCGCGCTTGGCAAGGGCGTCATTATTGCCCAGACCAGACAGGAGGCAAAGGACGCCGTCATCTCCATGATGCAGGACAAGATGTTCGGCAAGAGCGGAGACCGCGTGGTGGTTGAGGAATTCCTTACCGGTCCCGAGGTATCGGTTCTCTCCTTTACCGACGGCAAGACGGTTGTTCCCATGATTTCTTCCATGGATCACAAGCGTATCGGAGACAACGACACGGGTCTGAACACCGGCGGAATGGGAACGGTTGCTCCCAATCCTTACTATACCGATGAGATCGCAAAGATCTGCACCGAGACTATCTTCCTGCCCACCGTCCGCGCGATGGCGGCAGAGGGAAGACCCTTTAAGGGATGTCTTTATTTCGGACTGATGCTCACCCCCAAGGGACCCAAGGTCATTGAGTACAACTGCCGTTTCGGTGACCCCGAGACGCAGGTGGTTCTGCCTCTCCTTGAGTGCGATCTGCTCACCGTTATGCAGGCGGTCACCGAGGAAAGACTGGCAGAGACCGAGGTCAAGTTCGGAGAGGGAAGCGCGGCTTGCGTGATTATGGCGTCTGGCGGCTATCCCACCTCCTACAAGAAGGGCTTTGAGATCACGATTCCCGCAGATTGCGGCGCAGAGGTTTACGTTGCGGGCGCAGAGCTGAAGGACGGCAAGCTCGTCACCTCCGGCGGACGCGTTCTTGGCGTGACGACCGTGAGAGATACCCTGAAGGAGGCACTTGAGGCTTCCTATGAGAGTGTGAAGACCATTTCTTTTGAGGGCGCATATTACCGCCGTGATATCGGTGCGAGAGCGCTTCGGGCGAAGGAGGAGATCTAAGTGGTATACAGAATATTTGTTGAAAAGAAAAAGGAGCTTGCGAACGAGGCAAAGGCACTTCTGTCCGATGCGCGTTCCTTGCTTGGCATCAAGGAGTTGACCGACGTTCGCGTCATCAACCGTTACGATGCGGAAAATATTACGGCGGATCTCTTTGAGTACGCCAAGAAAACGGTGTTCTCCGAGCCCCAGCTCGACGTGATCTCCGAGAATCCCGATCTGTCTGGCGCATACGTGTTTGCAGTCGAGTTCCTTCCCGGTCAGTTTGACCAGAGAGCCGATTCTGCCGCGCAGTGCATTCAGATCATCTCCACGGGCGACCGTCCCTTGGTTCGCACCGCAAAGGTCTATGCCCTCTACGGCGCTCTGACCGACGCGCAGATCGCGGAGATCAAGAAGTACGTCATCAATCCCGTTGAGGCGAGAGAGGCGACGCTGGAGAAGCCCGAGACACTGCAGATTACCTATGACATTCCTACCACGGTTGCGACCATGGACGGATTTGTAAATTACACGAGAGAAGAGCTGGAAGGCTTTATCAAGCAGTACGGACTGGCAATGGATATCGACGATATCCTCTTCTGCCAGAAGTATTTCAAGGAGGAAAACCGTGATCCCACCATCACCGAGATCCGTATGATCGATACCTACTGGTCGGATCACTGCCGTCACACCACCTTCCAGACCATCATCGACAAGGTGGAGTTTGAGGACGCGCTGCTCCAGAAGACCTACGAGGATTATCTTGCGACCAGACGCGAGCTTGGCAGAACCAAGCCCATCTGCCTGATGGATCTGGCGACCGTTGCGGTTAAATACCTCAAGGTGAACGGCAAGCTCGACAAGCTGGACGAGTCCGAGGAGATCAACGCCTGCACGGTCAAGATCAACGTGGACGTGGATGGCGTGAGCGAGCCTTGGCTGTTGCTCTTCAAGAACGAGACGCACAACCATCCCACCGAGATCGAGCCCTTTGGAGGCGCTGCAACCTGTATCGGCGGTGCGATCCGTGACCCTCTGTCCGGACGTTCCTACGTTTACGGCGCGATGCGTGTAACGGGCGCGGCAGATCCGCTCGTTCCCGTTTCCGAGACCATCAAGGGTAAGCTTCCCCAGCGCAAGATCGTCACCACCGCTGCGGCAGGCTACTCCTCCTACGGTAACCAGATCGGTCTGGCTACCGGTATCGTAGATGAAATTTATCACCCCGGTTATGCGGCAAAGCGTATGGAGATCGGAGCGGTGATCGCGGCAGCTCCTGCGGCAAACGTGCGCCGCGAGGTTCCCGCCCCCGGTGACGTTGTCATTCTTTTGGGCGGAAGCACCGGACGTGATGGCTGCGGTGGTGCAACCGGATCCTCCAAGTCTCATACCGCACAGTCTCTTGAGACCTGCGGAGCGGAGGTTCAGAAGGGAAATGCACCCGAGGAAAGAAAGCTTCAGCGTCTCTTCCGCAATCCCGTGGCTTGCCGTATGATCAAGCGTTGCAACGACTTTGGTGCAGGCGGCGTATCGGTTGCCATCGGTGAGCTTGCCGACGGACTGGAGATCAATTTGAACGCAGTTCCCAAGAAATACGAGGGACTGGACGGCACCGAGCTTGCAATCAGCGAATCGCAGGAGCGTATGGCCGTTGTCATTGAAAAAGAAAATATCGACGCATTCCTGGCCCTTGCCGAGTCGGAGAACCTGCAGGCTTGCCCCGTTGCAGAGGTCAAGGCTGAGCCCAGACTCGTGATGCACTGGAACGGACAGACCATCGTGGATATCAGCCGCGAGTTCCTCAACTCCAACGGCGCCGAGAAGCACATCAACGTCAAGGCTGTAGCTCCCGCTTCCTTTGAGAAGACGGTCAGCGGAGGATTCGTTGAGAATTACCGTGCTCTGGCGGCAGACCTCAACATCTGCTCCAAGAGAGGGCTTTCCGAGCGTTTTGATTCCACCATCGGTGCGGGTACGGTTCTGATGCCCTTCGGCGGCAAGAATCAGCTCACTCCCATTCAGAGTATGGTACAGAAGATCTCGGTGGAGAAGAAGCACACCGACGATTGCTCCCTGATGTCTTGGGGATACAACCCCTTCATTTTTGAAAAGAGCCCCTACCACGGCGCATATCTTGCGGTTGTCGAATCGGTTGCAAAGCTGATCGCGACGGGCGCGGAGTTCAAGGACGTTTATCTGACCTTCCAGGAATACTTTGAAAAGCTTGGCAAGGATGCTACCCGTTGGGGCAAGCCTTTGTCCGCCCTTCTCGGCGCATTCAGAGCGCAGAAGGAGCTGGGAATCGGCTCGATCGGCGGTAAGGACTCCATGAGCGGATCCTTTGAGAACCTCGACGTTCCTCCCACGCTCGTGTCCTTTGCGGTTACCACGCAGAAGACGGGCGAGATCGTGTCTCCTGAGTTCAAGAGCGCGGGCAACAAGGTGGTATTGCTCCGTCCCGAATATGATGCAGACGGACTTCCTGTGGCGGCATCCCTTATCGCACTCTTTGACCGCGTGACGGGGCTCATGCGCGAGGGTGTGGCAGTTGCGGCTTACACGCCTACTTTGGGCGGTGTTGCCGAGGCTGTCATGAAGATGGCGTTCGGTAACGGACTTGGCTTCCAATACGCAGACGGCGTATCGGATGCAGATATCTTCGGATATGCTTATGGCGCGTTCCTGCTCGAGGTCAACGCTGACGTTGCGGACGCAACCCTGATCGGTACGGTTACCGACGACGGCAAGATCAGCCGCGGTGCGGACGCATTGAAGCTTTGCGAGCTGCTCGGCATTTACGAGGACAAGCTGGAGAGCGTATATTCCTGCAACATTCCCGACAGAAAGGGACCGATGGAGACCTTCTCCTACAAGGCAGAGAAGCGTGTTGCGCCTGCCATCAAGGTTGCAAAGCCCAAGGTCCTTATTCCTGCATTCCCCGGCACCAACTGTGAGTTTGACAGCGCAAAGGGAGTCAGCGACGCGGGCGCGGATGCAAAGATCATCGTGATCAACAACAGAACCTCCGCAGGGATCCAGAGAAGCATCGAGACCTTCGCCAAGGAGCTGAAGGACGCGCAGATGATCTTCATTCCCGGAGGATTTTCGGGCGGCGACGAGCCGGACGGAAGCGGAAAGTTCATCACCGCCTTCTTCCGCAACGCCGCGATCAAGGAGGGCGTGACCGACCTGCTTGAGAACAGAGACGGATTGATGTGCGGTATCTGTAACGGATTCCAGGCACTCATCAAGCTCGGCCTCGTTCCCTACGGCAAGATCATCGACACCGATGAGACCTGCCCCACCCTGACCTTCAACACCATCGCGCGCCATCAGTCGAGAATCGTTCGTACGCGCGTGGCTTCCAATAAGTCGCCCTGGTTGGCTTTGACCAACGTTGGCGACGTTTACAGTGTGCCGATCTCCCACGGAGAGGGTCGCTTCCTCGCGGACGAGGCACTCATCCGTCAGCTCGCACAGAACGGTCAGATCGCAACGCAGTACGTTGATTTCGACGGACAGGCTACCAGCGACGTACACTTCAATCCCAACGATTCGATGTACGCCATCGAGGGTATTACCTCTCCCGACGGCAGAGTCATCGGTAAGATGGGACACAGCGAGCGTATCGGTGCGGGACTTTACAAGAACGTTCCCGGTGAATACGACATTCAGATGTTCCGCGCAGCGGTCAAGTACTTCAAATAACGGAGGATGAAAGATGTCTTATAAATCCGATATTGAAATCGCGCAATCCTGCAAGCCCGAGCATATTCTGGAGATTGCCAAGAGAGCGAACATCAAAGAAGAATATGTAGAGCAGTATGGCAATTATAAGGCAAAGATTGATCCGAAGCTTCTGTCGGAGGACCGTCCGAGCGGAAAGCTGATCCTGGTAACGGCGATCACACCCACTCCTGCGGGAGAGGGAAAGACCACCACTACGATCGGTCTGGCAGACGGTCTGCGCCGTATCGGCAAGAACGTTACGGTCGCCCTTCGTGAGCCTTCCCTCGGCCCTGTCTTCGGGGTCAAGGGAGGTGCTGCAGGTGGCGGATACGCGCAGGTGGTTCCCATGGAGGACATCAATCTGCACTTCACGGGCGACTTCCACGCGATCGGCGCGGCGAACAACCTTCTCGCGGCGATGCTGGACAATCACATCCAGCAGGGAAATGCCCTCGGGATCGACGTTAAGCGCATTACCTGGAAGAGATGCGTGGATATGAACGACCGTCAGCTTCGGAACGTGATCGACGGATTGGGCGGCAGAGTCAACGGCGTGCCTCGCGAGGACGGCTTTGACATCACCGTGGCGTCCGAGATTATGGCGGTATTCTGCCTTGCGACCTCTCTGAAGGATCTCAAGGAGAAGCTCTCCAAAATCATTGTTGCATACACGTATGAAGGAAAACCCGTCACGGCAGGGGATCTCAAGGCAGCAGGCGCGATGACTGCGCTCCTCAAGGATGCCATCAAGCCCAACCTCGTACAGACGCTTGAGGGAACGCCCGCGTTCGTGCATGGCGGACCCTTTGCCAACATCGCGCACGGATGCAATTCCGTGATGGCGACGCAGATGGCGCTCAAGATGGGCGACTACACCGTGACCGAGGCAGGCTTTGGTGCAGATCTCGGTGCGGAGAAGTTTCTCGATATCAAGTGCCGACTGGCAGGACTGGTTCCCGACGCGGTCGTCATGGTTGCGACCGTCCGCGCGCTCAAGATGCACGGCGGACTTGCAAAGAGCGAGCTTGCTGAGGAGAATCTCACGGCTCTGGAGAAGGGCATTCCCAATCTGCTCCGTCACGTGGCAAACATCAAGGACGTGTACCGTCTGCCCTGCGTGGTAGCGGTCAACCGTTTCCCCACCGACACCGATGCTGAGATCGACTTCATTATTAAGAAGTGCAAGGAGCTTGGCGTCAACACCGTTCTCTCCAACGTTTGGGCAGAGGGCGGACGCGGCGGCGAGGATCTGGCACGCGAGGTGGTACGTCTGTGCGAGGAGGAGAAGGGCGACTTCACCTTCAGCTATTCCGACGAGCTTTCCATCACCGAAAAGATCGAGGCGATCGTTCGCCGCGTCTACCGCGGTGAGGGCGTGAACATTCTGCCTGCCGCAAAGAAGCAGATCGCAGAGCTGGAAGCACTTGGCTTTGGAAGCTACCCCGTATGCGTTGCAAAGACGCAGTACAGCTTCTCGGACGATCCCACTCTCCTGGGGGCGCCCGAAGGCTTCACCGTTACCGTCAAGAACGTCAAGATCTCCGCAGGCGCGGGATTCGTGGTCGTTCTCACGGGTGACATTATGACCATGCCCGGACTTCCCAAGGTTCCCGCCGCTGAAAAGATCGACGTGGACGACGAGGGACGGATTACAGGATTGTTCTAAAAATAAAGTAAACTCCGATTTTTAATCCTAAGCAACGCGCTTTTGATTGAAAATCGGAGTTTTCTTGTTTATTTGTTATAATGCTCGCGACACCGTTTTGGTGATTGTGCTGTTTTTTTTTCTTTTCCTTGTATGGTATTTACAAATTGGGCGTTTTGTGCTACAATGAAGGTACAGCAAGATTAACCAAATTTTATCTGTTTAGGAGGAAAAAGAGAGATGAAGAAAGTGCTGTTTCGTATGTCTGCAATTTTGGTTCTGACAGCGATGCTGATCGGAATGATCCTGCCCATGACGGTGTTTGCCGCAGGCGGTTCTGAGGAAATCACCAATTCCTTGGGTGCATATCCCTACCCGCACCCGCTGCAGGGAGACAGACTCCTCTATTGCGGTTGGAATCAGGTAGCGAACACGCCCAACTCTGTTTGGTATAACGCTTCTGAAACCTCCTTCTATAACGTCAAAGAAGCCACCAACGGTTACACCGATGCGAATGGCGTTCATCACCCCTATGGCGTGGGTATGCACAGCTCCATTAAGTATACGCCCTCTACCGTATACAGCATTGACTCCTTTAAGATGACCAGCTTCAAGACAACCGTATTCCTCGTGCAGTACGATATGGATGATGAGGAAGGGATGATTAACATCACTCCCGCCGAGGAAGATCTGGTTCCGATCGTCGTTTATCTGGATTTTGGTAAGACGGTAGGAAGCACGATCGTGTGGACTCAACCCGACGAAGCAACCGGAGAGGTCACGTATCCCGTTGAGAAGTCGCTTCTCAAGAAGGATGCCGCGGGCGAGGACAACTCCGTCGTTCTGGAGGCGGATGCAACCGATCTGGAGGGCTACACCCACATCAGAATCGGTATCAAGACCAGACACGGTATTTACAGTGCCGGCTTTGACGGTAGTTATACGAGTGATTGGCACGATTTTTATCTGATCGGCAACACCGCGATGGCGTCGGTTTACTTTGCGGACCTTGAGATCACCCAGTCCGAGGAGGTTCCGTTGATCACCGTTCCCAGCATTCCCGAGCGTCCCAATACTTCGCCTGCGCAGAGCGACGCATACGAGGATCTTCTGGCTCCCGGATGCAACGAGGAAAACTGGTACAGCAAGCCCTACGGTGCATGGATGGCAGGAGACAATACGAAGTACTATCTGTCCAACATGGTTTATCTCGAGTCCAGCAATACCCCCAACACCACCTATCCTCAGGGACAGCCTACGACTGTAAACTATCCTTACAGTATGTCTGCAGGTACCCCCTTCTATTTCGGAGCTGAGGGAATGGAGTACTGGATTGAAAACGGTATTGGTATGCACCCCAAGAAGCCCACGCAGCCTGTTTTGGAGCGTACCGATTCCTGGACGGTTTACGATATCAGTATGTTTACGTCAGCGGGTATTGATACCTTCTATGCGCTGGTTGGTCTGACCGCAGAAGCCAACGCTTGGGGAAGCAAGCTGTCCTCTGCCGGTGTATATGTATATATCTACGGTGATAAGGTCGGTGACGGTCAGCACTACGAGCTGCTTGCGGAATCCGACTTGATCCTGGGCTACTACATCGGTGAGTTTAACGTGAACGTTGAGGACGTGAAGCTCCTTCTGATCGACGTGATCCTTCCCAGCTCTGCATCCGATCACGCATATAGCGCAGTCGGATTGGGTAATGCTTGTCTCTTCGAGGCAGACGAGAATGCCGTAAAGCCGGATTACAGCAGTGATTATGATTTGTCTGGTGACTGGGATGATACCGGATGCAGCGGTGGCTCTCATGTTTATTCCTACGATTTCTATGTGCCGTACACATCCACGGTACACTATACCGTATGTGACTGTGGGGAAGAAGCAATGCTTGAACCCCACACCTGGGATAGCGGCGTCGTTTCTCCCGGCGGCAATTCGATCGTATACACCTGCTACGACTGCTTTTATGAGATAACGGAAGCCTATGTGCCGCACCAGCACAGCTACGGAAACTGGCAGAAGTATACCTCCACGAAGCACAGAAAGGTTTGCGCTTGCGGCGAGGATCCCATTTACGAAAATCATACCTTTGACGAAGGCGTGACCGTATCGGAGGCAACCTGCACGCAGCCTGAACTCAAAAAGTATACCTGTACGGAATGTGGCTATAGCACAACCTCCTCGTTCGGATCTGTTGCGCACGTTCAGGGAGACTGGGAACAGCACAACGACCTGCAGCACAAAAAGTCCTGCTCGTGCGGTGAGAGCAGTTCCTATGCAGATCACGCCTTTGATGAGGGCGTCATCACAACGGCTCCCACCTGCACGCAGACCGGTGTAAAGACCTACACCTGCGCGGAATGTGGCTATCAGAAGACGGAAACGGTTGAAAAAAACGCTCATGCATGGATGGAGTGGGTCGTTGAAAGCGACACGCAGCATAAGCACAGATGCTCCTGCGGTGAGACGGAGAAATTAGACCACGTCTATGACGACGAAAAGGATCTCTTCTGCAACGATTGCGGATATCAGAAAACGGTCGCAACCGATGAACCTGTAAAAGACCAGACGACAACCGATGAACCTAAAAAGGATAAGAAGGATCTGAAGTCCATGGTTGGATGTGATTCTGCCGTATCTCTTGGAGCGGGAGTCATCCTTCTGCTTTCCATCGGTTCTGCAGGATTGATGTTCAAAAAGAAAGAAGACTGATTAGATTCAAAAAACGAGGAGCGGAATTTTCCGCTCCCCGTTTCATATTTTATATAAATTCCACCCGTTCCCTTGACGAAGGGGGCGCGATGTGTTATAATTTTGATATGTAAAACTGACCGCGTTGTCGGAGGAAGGTGTGATTGACTTGAAGTTACTTCCCATATTAAAGGATGACAAGCTCTCCCTGTCGTTTGAGGTGTTTCCGCCCAAGACGGATACCGCGTTTGAAAGTGTCAAGATGGCTGTGGAGACCATTGCCGAGCTTCATCCTGCGTTTATGAGCGTGACCTACGGAGCAGGAGGGGGAACCAGTCAATATACCCTTGACATTGCGCAGAACATCAAAAAGCTGCACGGCGTGCCCACACTGGCGCATCTGACCTGCGTGTCCTCGACCAAGGAGACCGTTCGGGAGAAGATCGCGGCAATGCGCGCGGCAGGAATTGAGAACGTCATGGCTCTGCGCGGAGATATTCCCGAAAATCGTTTGGGTGAGGATCGCTCGGGCTGGGACTATCGTCACGCCATTGATCTTGTGCGCGAGCTGAAGGCTTCGGGAGCTGATTTTTGCATCGGCGGCGCGTGTTATCCCGAGATCCATCCCGAGAGCGCGAGCCAAAAGGATGACATTCGCTATCTGAAGGAAAAGGTGGACGCGGGATGCGATTTTCTCACCACGCAGATGTTTTTTGACAATCATCTGCTCTACAATTTCCTCTACAAGATCCGCGAGGCAGGGATCACCGTGCCCGTGGTTGCGGGAATCATGCCCATCACGAGCGGCAAGCAGGTGGAGAGAGCCATCAAGCTATCGGGGTCCTTCGTGCCGCAGAGATTCAAGGCACTCGTGGATAAGTTCGGCTCGGATGATGCCGCGATGAAGCAGGCAGGGATCGCGTATGCGACCGATCAGATCATCGACCTGTTCGCAAACAACGTGACCAACGTGCACGTCTATTCCATGAACAAGCCCGACGTTGCCGAGCAGATTCAGAAAAATCTCTCTGCGATGATTGGAAAATAAGATGAACGTATTGACGTATTCCTGCGATCTCCCCCCCATCGACCGCAGGGAATGGTATCGCTATATGGGGGCGCCCGATCCGTCGGCGGAATTGGAGCGAATGGCAGAGGACTGTGCGCGAGAGGCGGAAAACTGCTTTGTCGGGCGTGTGTGCTATTGCGAATTGCCTGTGCGCCACACGGAGGGTGGGGTGGATCTTTCCTTTGGAGAGATCAAAAGCCAAAGCCTGTCAAAAAGACTTTTGGGCTGTGACCGTGCGATTGTTTTTGCCGCAACGGTGGGACTGGAAATTGACCGTCTGATCGCAAAATATTCCCGCGTATCCCCTGCAAAGGCACTATGCCTGCAGGCG
>JAZSBE010000055.1:0-15351 GCA_045602215.1 Eubacteriales bacterium
AAGCCGTTGGAGTGCACACCGCTGGAGGGCAGCGCGATGATGACGTCACCCTCGACCATCGACTTGTTGTTGATGATCTTGGACTTATCAACAACACCGGTGGAATATCCGGCAAGGTCGTACTCGTCAACGGGATAGAAGCCGGGCATCTCGGCAGTCTCGCCGCCGATCAGTGCTGCGCCTGCCTGAACGCATCCCTCTGCAACACCCTTTACGATGTCAGCGATCTTTTCGGGATAGTTCTTTCCGCAAGCGATGTAATCCAGGAAAAAGAGGGGGCGCGCGCCGCTGCAGATGATGTCGTTGACACACATTGCAACGCAGTCGATTCCGACGGTATCGTGCTTGTCCATCAGGAATGCGATCTTGAGTTTGGTACCAACGCCGTCGGTTCCGCTCACCAGAACGGGACGGGTGATTCCCTGCAGGTCAAGCTCAAACAGGCCGCCAAAGCCGCCGATGTCCGAGCAAACGCCCGACGTCATGGTTCTGGCAATATGAGATTTCATCAGCTCCACCGCGCGGTAACCGGCGGTAATGTCTACGCCGGCTGCAGCGTAGCTTTCGGATTTGGAATTTTCGTGAATCATGATATTCTCTCCTTTTCGGTGATTATTCTTTTCCGTTCCAGCAATAGGTGCAGAGCTTGCACGCTTCGATTCCGATTGCCTTCTTCAGTCCGTCCAGCGTCTGGAACTCCAGAGATGCAAGATGAAGCTTCTTGCAGATGGCATCGCGCATGGCCTTGCCGCGCTCGGTGCTGCTGTCGCTGTACTCATCAATGTGGTTCAGTCCCTCTTCTCCCTCCAGCTCCACGATCGTGGCTCTGGTGATCAGCTCCATCTCGTTGGTGGATCTGGTGAAGTTGAGGTACTTGCAACCGTACATCACGGGCGGGCAGGCAGAGCGCATATGCACCGCCTTGGCACCGTTTTCATATAGAAATTCCACCGTTCCGCGAAGCTGTGTTCCTCTGACGATGGAGTCGTCCACGAACAAGAGATTCTTGCCGTTGATCAGATCGCTCACGGGGATCATTTTCATTTTTGCGACCTTGTTGCGGTCCACCTGCGAGGCAGGGGTAAAGCTCTTAGACCAGGTCGGGGTGTACTTGATAAAGGGACGCGCAAAGGGAATGTGACTTCCGTGCGCGTAGCCGATGGCGTGAGGCGTGCCCGAGTCGGGAACACCGCCCACGTGGTCAAAGCTCATATCCTTGCCGTCGGCAATATCGTTCTCCGCCATGATCACGCCATTTCTGCAACGCATAACCTCGACGTTGACGCCCTCGTAGGTGGAGGTGGGATAGCCGTAGTAGCTCCAGAGGAATGCACAGACGCGCATCTCCTCGCCCGCCTCTCTGAGAACCGTGATGCCGTCCGCCGTAATCTCGACGATCTCTCCGGCACCAAGCTCTCTCTCAAGCTCGTAGCCAAGCTTCTGGCAGGGATACGACTCAAAGGATACACAATATCCTGTCTCAGCCTTGCCGACGTGGATCGGCAATCTGCCAAGCTTGTCGCGCGCTGCGATCAACTCTCCGGTGCCCTTCAGAATCAGAATGGACGCCGTTCCCTCGATCGATTCCTGCGCGTAACGAATTCCTTCTACAAAGCTGCTCTTCTGATTGATCAGAGCCGCGACCAACTCGGTGGAATTGACCTTTCCGGACGTCATCGCATCGAAATATCCGCCACCGGAGGAAAGCACTCTGTCGATCAACTCACTTGCATTGTTAATCGCGCCGATAAAGCAGATGGCATACGTTCCCAAATTGGAGCGAATGAGCAATGGTTGAGGATCGCTGTCGTTGATACAACCGATCGCCGCAGTTCCCTCCATCTCCTCAAAGATGTGTTCAAACTTCGTTCGAAAAGGGGAATTGGAAATGTTATGAATGTTTCTCTGCAGTCCGATGCTCGCGTCATACGCCGCCATACCGCCGCTTCTCGTTCCGAGATGAGAATGGTAGTCCGTGCCGAAGAACACGTCGGAGATGACACTTTCATGGGAGACTGCGCCAAAAAACCCGCCCATAGTATCCCCCGATTTACAGACAACTGTACTCTGCAGAGATCCGCGCGTCCTTCTCCAGAACCGCAGCAGTATCTGCCGCACGCTTTGCCTTAAGTCTCTTGGCAAGTGCCTCGTCCGAGATTGCGAGCATCTGACAAGCCAGAAGCGCCGCGTTTCCTCCGCCGTTGATCGCAACGGTGGCAACCGGAATACCCGTAGGCATCTGCACGGTCGCCAAAAGGGCGTCAACGCCGTCGAGATATTGAGATTTGCAAGGGATTCCGATCACGGGCAGGGTGGTGTTTGCCGCGAGCACACCCGCCAGGTGCGCTGCCATTCCCGCCGCCGCGATCAACACGCCAAATCCATTCTCCTCTGCTCCGCGCGCGAAGGCAATCGCCTCGTCAGGGGTGCGGTGCGCCGAATAAACGTGCACCTCGTAGGGCACATCCAGAGACTTCAGCATATTCATTGCTTTTTCAAGGATGGGCAGATCGCTGTCACTTCCCATCACGATTCCAACTTTTTTCATCATGATCCTCCCAATCGTAATTTCCAAAAAAAACACATAAGGGCACACTTAACCCATGGCGGATTAAATGTGCCCAGACGGTCGGCTTGGAACCTCCTCTGCTTCTTCGTGGTACTCCACGTCATTCCGTCAGTCACAGAGGATTTTATCATCCGCTACAGTATATCATAAAACGAACAAAATGTCAAGGGATTCGCCAACATTTGGTACTTTTCATCGAAAGAAACAATCCCCATTTTGAAAGTCTTACGAAATCAAAACATTTGTACAAAATCAGACCGTCAATTCGCCTCGGTCTCGCAGTACAGGCATCTGTACTCTCCTTTGTCGGAAAGCACGAAGATATGCTCGATCTCCTGCTCCGTGGTGGTGATGCAGCGAGGGTTCTTGCAGTAAATAATGTTGGTCAGACGGCGCGGAAGATCAATGTGCTCCTTCTTCACGATCTGTCCGTTTTCAATGGTGTTGATCGTCGCATTCGGGCTGACGTATCCGATCACGTCAAGATTGATGGAAATACTGGCGTCAATCTTGATCATATCCTTCTTGCCCATCTGACGGCTTGCAACGTTCTGAATCACCGCAACACAGCAATCCAGCTTGTCGATGCCGAGCATATGATAGAGCTGCATCGCTTTTCCGGGGGTGATATGGTCAATCACGATTCCGTTCTTCACTCCGTCGATATTCATGCCTTCACCTCCAAAAGCTTCATAATCAGAGCCATTCTCATCAGTCTTCCGTAGTAGGTCTGACGGAAATAGCACGCGCGAGGATCGTTGTCCACGGCCGTGGAGATCTCGTTCACACGGGGCAGCGGATGCATCACGATCATGTCGGGACGGGCAAGCTTCATCTTGTCAGACGTGAGGATATAGGTATCCTTCAGACGCAGGTAATCCTCCTCGTTGAAGAAGCGCTCCTTCTGAACGCGCGTCATGTAAAGGATGTCAAGGTCTCCGATGACCTCGTCGAGCGACTTGCTCTCAACGCACGCAAAGCCCTTGTCCGTGATAAACTCCTCCTTAACGAAGGTGGGAAGCTTCAATTCATCCGGCGAGATCAGCACGAACTTGACGCCGGTGTATCTGGACATCGCCTCGATCAGCGAGTGCACGGTTCTGCCAAACTTAAGGTCTCCGCAGAAGCCGATGGTGAGGTTGTCGAATCTTCCCTTCTCGTGGTGAATGGTCAAGAGATCCGCCAGAGTCTGGGTGGGATGGTAGTGACCGCCGTCACCTGCATTGATAATCGGCACACGGGAGTGCATGGACGCCACGAGAGGCGCGCCCTCCTTGGGATGTCTCATGGCGATCAGATCGGCATAACCCGACACCACCGAAACGGTATCCGAAACGCTCTCTCCCTTGGAGGAGGAAGAAGAATTGGCGTCGGAGAAGCCCAGAACCTGTCCGCCCAAAGAGAGCATGGCAGACTCAAAGCTCAGACGCGTTCTGGTGGAGGGCTCGAAGAAGAGCGTCGCCAGAATCTTGTGCTTGCAAACCTCATTGTATTTGTCGGGATTCTCCATGATATCGTCGGCAACACGGATCAGCTCCGCGATCTCCTCTACCGACAGATCCAGAATATTAATGATATTTCTCATCATTACGCTCCGATCCAGCTCTCATCGGAAGGATTGTTGCGGAATGCGATCAGCTTCGCAATATCCGACTTCTCGATATAGTTCTCCTCTGCGGCGATCTCGGCAATCACGTCAAAGTTGGTCAGGCTCACGTTCTTCACGTTTGCCTCCTCCAGTCTGACAAGCCCCTTCTTCATGCCGTAGGTGAAGATCGAAACAACGCCAAGAACCTCAGCGCCCGCCTCGCGAAGCACGTTCACGACCTCGATCACGCTGCCGCCGGTGGAAATCAGGTCCTCAACGACAACGACCTTCTGTCCCTTCTCCAGCTTACCCTCGATCTGATTCTGTCTGCCGTGATCCTTTGCACCCGAGCGAACGTATCCCATGGGAAGGCCCATGAGGTGCGCGGTGATCGCTGCGTGAGCGATACCTGCGGTAGAGGTACCCATGAGAACCTCTGCATCGGGATATTCGCGGCGAATGGTCTCTGCCAGACTCTCCTCGACGTCAGTGCGTACCTTGGGCGCAGTCAGCGTCAGACGGTTGTCACAGTAAACGGGGCTCTTGATTCCGCTTGCCCAAGTGAAGGGATCGTTCGGGCGGAAAAATACTGCCTTAATGGAAAGCAGGTCCTTTGCAATCAGCTTTTGAATGTCAGTCATGTCTATATTCTCCTTTTCACTCTTCCAATCTTAATTATCCAACGAACTCAGCCACACATCTCTTGTATGCGGCAACGGGATCGGCAGCTGCGGTGATCGGTCTGCCCACTACGATGTAGTCGGATCCGATTCTCTTTGCCTCTGCAGGGGTCATCACGCGCTTCTGATCTCCGATATCTCCGTCTGCAAAGCGCACGCCGGGGGTCACGGTCACGAAATCCTTACCGCAGGTGTTGTGTACCTTCTCTGCCTCGAGAGGAGAGCAAACCACGCCGTCAAGGCCTGCGTTCTTTGCGGTCTTTGCGTAGTGCATCACCACCTGATCGATGGGCTCACGGATGAGCAGATCTCTCTCCATGCTCTCCTGATCGGTAGAGGTGAGCTGGGTCACTGCGATCAGGATCGGACGGGTTCCGTCCTCGCGGGTCAGTCCCTTGATCGCCCCCTCCATCATTGCGGTCGCGCCTGCCGCGTGGAGATTGGTCATATCCACGTCCAGTCCGGAAAGCACGCGCATTGCCTTGGTTACGGTGTTGGGAATATCATGAAGCTTGAGGTCGAGGAAGATCTTGTGTCCTCTCGCCTTGATCTCACGAACGATCGAGGGTCCCTCTGCATAAAAGAGCTCCATACCGATCTTGACAAAGGGCTTTTCGTCCTTGAAAAGATCCAAAAAATTCATTACGTCCTGCTTGCTCGCGAAATCGCAAGCGACAATTACGTCCTTACCCATGATGCGCGCCTCCTATAATATCACTCAAATTTTCAATTCTGTACTTCTTCATCACCGCAGGAAGATCCTCGATGATCTTTTTGCAAACGAAGGGATCGACCAGATTTGCCGCTCCCACCTGCACGGCGGTCGCACCCGCCAGCATCAATTCCACGACGTCCTCGGCGGTGGAAACGCCACCCATTCCGATGATCGGGATCTTGACTGCCTCATAAACCTGATAGACCATGCGAACGGCTACGGGGAAGATCGCGGGGCCGGAAAAGCCTCCCATCTTGTTTGCAACCACGGGCTGACGGTTTCTCAGATTGATTCTCATGCCAAGCAGGGTGTTGATCATGCTGATTCCGTCCGCACCCGCCTCCTCACAAGCCTTGGCGATGGAAACGATGTCGGTCACGTTGGGGCTGAGCTTGATATAAACGGGCTTGGTGGTGACCGCCTTGACTGCGCGAGTGACCTCTGCCGCCGCCTCGGGAGTCGTGCCGAAGCTCATGCCTCCGTTGTGGACGTTCGGACAGCTCACGTTGACCTCAAGCAGTCCAACCTGCTCCTCCTTGTCCAGCTTCTCGCAGGTTACGGCGTAATCCTCTACCGAGAATCCGCTGACGTTTGCGATGACCTTCTTGTGAAAATACTTCTTCATCTCGGGCAATTCCTTCTCGATCACGTGATCGACGCCCGGGTTCTGCAATCCTACCGAGTTGATCATACCTGCCGTGCATTCGGCGATTCTCGGGGTAGGATTTCCAAATCTTGCATCTCTGGTCGTTCCCTTGAAGGAGAAGGTTCCCAGACAGTTGATGTCATAAAACTCTGCAAACTCCTTGCCGAATCCAAAGGTTCCGCTGGCAGGAATCACGGGATTGTCCAGCTCCCAGCCGGAAAGAATTACTTTCGTGCTTCCCATATGATCTCCTCCCTTTCCAAAACAGGACCGTCCACGCAGATGCGCTTATTTCCGTAAAGTGTCTTGCAGGAGCAGCCCATGCAGCCGCCAAAGCCGCATCCCATGCGCTCCTCAAAGCTGTACTGTCCGCTCGTCTTGGCGATCGCCTCGATGGCGCGGAACATGGGCATCGGACCGCAGGTGTAGAAGTAGGAATACTCCAGATCTCCCATCACGTCGGTCACAAATCCCTTCACACCGCAGGAGCCGTCTGCCGTGGTCACGTAGACCCTTGCCCCCAGTGCTTCAAATTCTTCCTTGTAGAACACGTCGGCGTCACTGTTGAATCCAAGGATCACGGTCGGCTTCTTGCCTGCCTCCACCAAGGTACGGCAAAGTCCGTACATGGGGGGAACGCCAACACCGCCGCCGATCAGAAGGGGCGCGTCCCCTCCCTTGGAAGGATCAAATCCGTTGCCAAGGCCCGAGAGAGTGTCCAGCACCTCGCCCGCCTGCATACGGCTCATAATCTCGGTTCCCTGCCCCACCACCTTGTAGATGATGGTCAGTCCGTTTTCGTTCCAATCGCAGACCGAGATGGGTCTGCGAAGGAACTTTCCGTCGACTAAAATATTGATAAACTGTCCGGGCGCGGTCAAGGGAGTGGTGTCACCCTCCAGCGTCATGCGAAAGACGTCCTGCGCGATGCGCTCGTTGCCCGTGATCTTATAAAATACCTGTTTCATGTCACCCCTCACGCGTCGATGGTAGAGACGCAAAGCGTGGTTTCTTCGAGTACGTCCAGAAGCACCTTCACGGTATCGAGCGCCGTGAACATAGTGATGTTGTTCTCGATCGCCAGACTTCTGATCTGATGTCCGTCAGCCAGACCGCCCTCGGAGCCAATGTCGGAGGTATTCACAACGTAGGCGATGTGTCCCTGACGCATTGCCTCCTGAATCTCGGAGGAGCCGTCGCCGATCTTGCCCAGAACCTTGGTACGGATGCCGTTCTCTCTGAGGAACTTCGCCGTTCCGCTGGTCGCCTCGATGTTGAAGCCCAGATTGTAGAATCTCTGGATCAGAGGAAGTGCCTCCTGCTTATCCTTGTCCGCAACCGTTACGAACACGGTTCCGTAGTTCTGAACGTGCATACCCGACGCCTGCAACGCCTTGTAAAGCGCGCGGTTGAGCTTGTTATCGTATCCGATCGCCTCACCCGTGGACTTCATCTCGGGAGAGAGGTACGCGTCAAGACCTCTGATCTTGTTGAAGGAGAAGACGGGAACCTTGACGTACCATCTGTTCTTCTCGTCGGGATAGATGTCAAAGATGCCCTGCTCCTTGAGCGACTTGCCGAGAATGACCTCGGTCGCAATGTCCGCGAGGCTGTATCCCGTCGCCTTGGAGAGGAATGGTACGGTTCTGGAGGAACGGGGGTTTACCTCAATGATATAAACCTTCTCGTCCTCATCCACGATGAACTGAATGTTGAACAGACCCACGATTCCGATTCCCAGACCCAGCTTCTTTGCATACTGGAGAATGGTTCCCTTGACCTTCGAGGAAATACTGAAGGAGGGATATACGCTGATGGAGTCACCCGAGTGGATACCCGTACGCTCAACCAGCTCCATGATGCCGGGAACGAACACGTCTCTGCCGTCGCAGATGGCGTCAACCTCGACCTCTTTACCGATGATATACTTGTCGACCAGGACGGGCTTGTCCGCGTCGATCTCAACAGCGGTCTTCAGATAGTGGCGGAGCTGCTCCTCGTTTGCAACGATCTGCATCGCGCGGCCGCCAAGCACGAAGGAGGGACGCACCAGCACGGGGTATCCGATCTTGGCAGCAGTACGAACGCCCGCCTCGATATCGGTCACCGCCTCGCCCTGAGGCTGAGGAATGTTGAGGGAAAGCAAGAGCTTTTCAAACAGATCGCGGTTCTCTGCCTTGTCGTTCGCGTCGCAGTCGGTTCCGATGATCTTGACACCGCGGCGTCTGAGGGGATCTGCAAGGTTGATGGCAGTCTGTCCGCCGAGAGACGCAACGACGCCCTCGGGATTTTCAAACTCGATGATATTCATCACGTCCTCCGGCGTCAGAGGCTCAAAGTAGAGCTTGTCGGAGGTGGTGTAGTCGGTGGAAACGGTCTCGGGGTTGTTGTTGATGATAATCGCCTCGTAGCCCGAGTTTTTGATGGTGGTGACCGCGTGAACCGTGGAGTAGTCAAACTCAACGCCCTGTCCGATACGGATAGGGCCTGCTCCAAGCACCACGATCTTCTTCTTGTCGGTCACGATGGAATGGTTCTCACCGGTGTAGGTGGAGTAGAAATAAGGAATATACGCGTTGGTATGGAAGGTATCTGCCATGCGGAAGACGGGAATGATCTTGTTCTCATGCCGGAGATCCCAAACGTCCGCCTCCTTCATGCCCCAAAGTCTTGCGATGCAGACGTCGGAGAATCCGATCACCTTGGCAGCCTTGAGCGTTGCCACGTCGCCCACGTTTGCCGCAAGCAGCTTTTCCATCTCCACAATGCGCTTGAAGGCGTTCAGGAAGAGAGGCGTGATCTTGGTGATGTCATAAAGGCTCTCAATGGATTCGCCGCGGCGCAGAAGCTCGCATACCGCAAATACGTTGTCATCCTTGAACACCGTCAGATACTCTCTGAGCTGCTCGTCGGAATAAGAATCGAATTTCTTCAGGTGGAAGTGGTTTGCACCGATCTCGAGCGAGCGCACCGATTTGAGGAGACACTCCTCGAGGTTTGCGCCGATGCCCATGACCTCTCCCGTTGCCTTCATCTGCGTGCCCAAGGTGTTGGACGCCGCGGAGAACTTGTCAAACGGGAATCTGGGAAGCTTTGCAACCACGTAGTCGAGAGAAGGAGCCTTTGCCGCCGTGGTGTTGGCAATTCCGATCTCCTCAAGAGACATTCCGACGGCGATCTTCGCGGTTACCTTTGCGATGGGGTATCCGCTCGCCTTGGAAGCCAGCGCGGAGGAACGGGATACACGGGGGTTGACCTCGATGAGGTAGTACTCCTTGGTCTGGGGATGGAGCGCAAACTGCACGTTGCATCCACCCTCGATCTTGAGCGCGCGGATCAGATTGATCGCGCTGTTATTGAGCATCTTCAGCTTTTCGTCATCCAGCGAAAGAATGGGAGCAACCACGATGGAGTCACCGGTGTGCACGCCTACGGGGTCGATATTCTCCATGCCGCAGATCGTGATGACGTTGTCGCCCGAGTCTCTCATCATCTCAAACTCGATCTCCTTGAAGCCCTTCACGCTCTTCTCGATGAGGACCTGATGCACGGGGGAGAGCTTAAACGCGTTCATACCGATCTCGATCAGCTCCTCCTCGTTGTTGGCAAAGCCGCCTCCCGTTCCGCCCAGCGTGAACGCGGGACGCAAAACGACGGGATAGCCGATGTGCTGAGCCGCAACCTTCGCCTCATCCAAGGAATAGGTAATCTCGGAGGGAATGGTGGGCTCGCCGATCGCCTGACAGAGCTCCTTGAACATCTCCCTGTCCTCTGCCTGCTCGATGCTGGCGCTGCTGGTTCCCAAAAGCTCTACCTGACACTCCTTGAGAACGCCCTTCTTCTCCAGCTGCATCGCAAGGTTCAGACCTGTCTGACCGCCGATGCCGGGAATGATCGCATTCGGTCTTTCATAGCGAAGGATCTTCGCGATATACTCCAGCGTCAGGGGCTCCATATAAACCTTGTCCGCAATGGACGTATCGGTCATAATGGTTGCGGGGTTAGAGTTGCAAAGCACTACCTCGTAGCCTTCCTCCTTGAGCGCAAGACAAGCCTGCGTTCCTGCGTAGTCAAATTCGGCAGCCTGACCGATAACGATAGGGCCGGATCCGATAATCATAATCTTCTTCAAATCTGTTCTCTTTGGCATTGCTTTGTCCTCCAATATATCCTTTTGCTTTTCACATATTTTTTCATCGTTACACCTCTGCCCACACGGTCTTTCCGTTATGGACGGTCAAAACGCATCTTCCGTACACTTCCTTGCCGGTAAAAGGCGTTGCGCGTCCCATGGACACAAACTCGTTCGGGTCGATCCGATAGGGCTTTGCGACCTCAAACACGGCGAAGTCCTCCCCTGCGGGGATTCCGAACCGCCGTCTCGGATTTCGGACGAGCAGATCGACCAGACGATCCACCGTAAGAAGTCCTTTTTTCACAAACTCGGTGTACATCAGCGGGAACGCCGTTTCCAGTCCCACGATGCCAAAGGCACTGTTTGCCAGTCCCTTGGATTTTTCCTCGGCACTGTGGGGTGCGTGGTCGGTGGCGATCATGTCGATCGTTCCGTCCAAAATTCCCTCCACAAGCGCCGCTCGGTCTTCTTCATCTCGGAGGGGGGGATTCATCTTGAATCTGCCCTCTTCTCTCAGGTCCGCATCAGACAGAATCAGATAATGAGGACCCGTCTCGCAGGTCACGTCAAGCCCCTCCGCCTTTGCCCGACGGATCAGTGCCACGCTCTCCTTGGTGGAAATGTGGCAGACGTGGTAGCTGCACCCCGTCTCTCGCACCAGCTCGAGATCTCGCTCGATCTGCAAATACTCACTCGCGCTGCAGATTCCCCGATGCCCGTGCTCCTTGGCGTAGGTTCCGTCGTGAATATAGCCTCCAAACAGCAGTCGATTGACCTCGCAGTGCGCCACGATCATTTTGCCAAGCTGCTTTGCCTTGATCATCGCCGCCCGCATCATATCATCGCTCTGCACCCCTCTGCCGTCGTCGGTAAAGGCGCAGACGTAGGGAGCCATCGCCTCCATATCCGAGAGCACCTCCCCCATCGATCCTTTGGTGATCGTTCCGTAGGGACGCACCTCAATGGAAGCGTCTCGCTCGATCGCGTCGAGCTGTGGGCGAAGCCCCTCCAAGCAGTCGGGAGCGGGCTTGAGATTGGGCATAGAGCAGACTGCGGTGTAGCCGCCTCGCGCCGCCGACGCCGTTCCGCTCTTCACCGTTTCCTTGTACGAAAAACCCGGCTCACGAAGATGCACGTGCACATCGCAAAAGCCGGGAAGAATCAGATATTGATTTTCGGGAACAGACAAAAGACCCTGCTCCATGAGACAGTGGATCGCAGTCGCCTGAATTTTCTCGTTTTGAACAGATGCCGCATCAATCATGTTGTGATTCATGTCAGGTTCCCTCCTTCTCTTTCATTTCCATATCGCCGATATAAACGGCGGTCTCTCCGTCAATATCCAAAAGCCTTACCGCAACCGTCTCATTCCTCGACGTGGGAACGTTCTTGCCCACGTAGTCGGGACGGATGGGAAGCTCTCTGTGTCCGCGGTCAACCAGCACCACAAATTGCAGCGTCTTGGGTCTGCCGCAGCCAAACACCATCTCGATCGCCGCGCGCGCGGTTCTGCCCGTAAACAGAACGTCGTCCACAACGATCACGTTCTTATCGTTCAGATCAAAGGGGATCTGCGACGAATCGGGTCGGTTCTTTTTCTCAGCCTCGGTCAGATCGTCTCGACGCGAGGTAATATCCAACACGCCAAACGGAACCGAAACACCCTCAAATCGCTCGATGTTGTTGCAAAGCATCCGAGCCAGCGGAACTCCCCTTCGAAGGACGCCGAGAATACAAAGGTTTTCCACTCCCTGATTTCTCTCCAGCACCTCGTGGGTAATTCGCGCCATCGTGCGGTTGAGGGTCGCCTCATCCATGATTTTCGTTCTCAGTATCACGATCTTCTCCCACAACAAAAAAATCTTGCCTGTCGGCAAGATTCTCACAAAAGCCTATAAAAACGGCGTACCTATGGCGTCCCCGCCCAGATACGGTCATCCCTGATTTGCTTCAATCTTGCCGGCATCTCTGTACCAACTTAAAAATTGCATTGTTATTATATCACACCACTCTGTTTTTGTCAAGCGTTTTTCGAGATTCTCATGTCTTTTTTCGTGATTTTTTCGAAAAAAACATCGAAAAGGAAATCTCTACTTGATTTTTTGATTTCTTCATGTTATAATTATAATGGCAAAATATAAAAACGGAAGGAAATTATCCGTATGAAACAAGTATTTAGCAGAACTCGGGCATTCCTCCTGGCACTCCTGATTTTGGTAACATCCACAGGGTTGTGCCAATCTATCGTGGCTCTTGAGGAGGACGCCCCCATCACCGTAACCACCGCCACAGAATTTACCAACGCGCTGAATAGCGTACCCGACGGCGGAACCATTCTGATCAGCGGCACCTGCACCTTGGCATCCACTTACTCATGGAAAAAGCAAAGCAAGACCATCACCATCAAAGGCGAAACACCTGACGCCAAGCTGGATGCTTCTTCCGTGTCAAACTTTGTAATCAGAGACTCCGTCATCTTTGAGGATCTCACGCTTGTCTTCCCGTCTGGCGGCAACGTCTATGCAAACGGAAACAAGCTCGTCATTAAGGAAAGCGTCACCGTAAAAAACGAGGCTTATCTCTACGGCGGCGGAATCTCCTCCAGCAGCGTTAAGCAAACCGACATCACGATCCTGTCCGGAACCTACAAAATGATTTACGGCGGAAGCAACGGCGGAACTGTACAAGGAGATGTTCATGCGTACATCGGCGGCAACGTCAACGCCTCCACCGACCACACCTATCATGATTCAAATGACGGTCCCATATACAAGGTGTTCGGCGGCTCCAAGGGCGGTACCATCGGCGGAAGCGTGTACCTGACCTTTGCGGACAATGCAAAAGCCAATTATCTGTATGGCGGCTCGTCCAGTTCCGGCTCTATCAAGGGCTCCATTCACCTCGACGTCACGGGTGGATATTTGATGAGCATTTACGGTGGCGGAGCCGACTCCAATGCCGGACTGAACTCGGATGCAGGATGTGACATCTTTGCAACCATCACAAACTGCAACTACGTCGAGCAGATCTTCGGTGGAAGTGAAAATGCAAACCACAAGGGCAACGTTACCCTTCGCGTCCTCGGTGGAACCATCACCAGACGAATCTACGGCGGATGCTACAACGGTGTTGGCAGACAGGGATTTTCCATAGTTTGGTCCACCGACCGTCACGTAGACGGCGACATTACCCTCGTCATCGGAAGCGGCGCGAATATCACCTATACCTCCTCGGATGATGACAGAGCCATCTATGCCACGTCGAGATACAAAGATAAAATCGACACCGGCACCTGCAAGCTCGTCTTCGCAGATTCCTCTGCAAGCAAAGTCAAAACCGGCGCGCAGGATTTCGCAATGCAGCTCATCATGGGTTCAAAAAAGGACGCAGACAGCACCCACACGCTGACACACACAAAGACCTCCGACACGGTGGTCACCGAGAACTGCTCTACCCACTCCAATTGTCTTACCTCGACAGCAACTCTTGCGCTGTCTTCCAATCAATTTGAGTACACCGGAAGCGCGATCACCCCCGCTACCCTGACCTGCACAGGTTCCTGGTTGGGGGATGAACCGACGATCACATATTCCAACAACGTAAATGCCGGAAAGGCAACGGTCAGCGCAAACTACGAGCGTTATTCAATCAACCTGACAACCAGCTTTACCATCAACAAGAGTGCGGCCGCAACGCCTGAGTTGACTGCGTCGACCGAAGCAGTCCAAGGTCAGATCGTGGGCAAGATCCTTGGTCTTACCACCCGGATGGAGTACTCCACCGACGGCGAGACCTTTATCCCCGTGACCGATCCCGATATGGAGTTCTCAATCGGCACGTATTTCTTCAAAATCCCCGAAACGGTGAACCAATTTGCATCCGAAACGGTCACCGTCACCATCACCAAGTTTACGACCGCAACGCCTGTGTTGACCGCAGTTAACGAAACCATTCAGGGAAAGGCAGACGGTAAGATCCTCGGTCTTACCACCGAGATGGAGTACTCCATCGACGGCGAGACCTTTATCCCCGTCACCGATCCCGATACGACGCTCACCCCCGGTACGTACCTGGTCAGAATCCCTGAAACAGGCACCCATTTTGCATCCGAGACGGTGACCGTCACGATCGGAACAGACCGACACATCATGGACATCCGCCTGCTCGACGTCAAATATCAGCTTCCTTTGGGCGCAAGCCTTACGTCGGAGTCCATCTCTCCCCGTCTGATCGCGTCTTTGGATACCCTTTACTACGAAAAGGTTGGATTTGAGATCTCCAGACAGTCTGAGGACGGAGAATGGAGCGAGTTTGAAAGATTGGAAACCAACGTCGCGTTCATTTCCATCATGGGAACGATGGATGGCGCTGAAGTGACCTACACCCCCGGTGAGGAATACGGCAACGGCGCATCCTACTTCTTCGTTCAGAACATCTCCGCGATTTCCTCCGAGGATTTCGACACCGTTCTGCGTATCCGTGCATTCGTCGTCACGGAGGACGGCTACGCGCTGTACGGCACGCCCGCAGAGCTCCGTCTGTCTGCAGTTCTGTCATAACCAAACACTATGAAGGAAAAATTGCATACGGGAGAGCTCTATCTCCCAAACAGTGAGGAGATCATGCGCGAGCAGCTTGCCTGCCTTGATAAACTCTACGACTTCAACCAAACGAGACCGACCGAGCTTGCACTTCGCGAAAAGATGCTGCGCGAGATGTTTGCCGAGATCGGGCCTGACTGCTACATTGAGCCTCCCCTTCATACCAACTGGGGAGGCCGGCACGTCCACTTCGGCAGGAACATCTATGCAAACTTCAACCTCACGCTGGTGGACGACACGCACATTTACGTGGGAGATTACACCATGATCGGTCCCAACGTCACCGTTGCCACCGCAGGACATCCCATTCTCCCCTCTCTCAGAGAGCAGGCGTATCAGTACAACGCCCCCGTGAGAATCGCAAAGAACTGCTGGATCGGCGCCGGCGCGGGGATCCTGCCCGGTGTCACGATCGGA